>JAFAKX010000155.1 GCA_019234945.1 Silvibacterium sp. | reverse complement strand
AGCAGCCGGCTAAGGAAGAAGATCTGCAGCAGGAACTGCTGCATGAGCGACCACACCAGGTATCCCCAGATGTGGGAGAAAATCGGCGCCTGGCCGTGCAGCGAATGCAGCGTGTGGAGACGGTCGGCAGCGCAGATGCCGAGGATTCCGTGCGCTACGCCCAACACATAAAGGTTCCGATACTTGAGGTAGAGCAGGCACGCGCAGGTTCCCCAGACGAGCGTTGCGACCGCAAGCAGCAGGCTGGGGATATGCGCAACCGCGAATAGACCCGCCGCGATGGCTACCGCCTTCCCGGGCGTGGTGATCCGCAGCAGGCGGCTGAGGAAGAAGCCCTGCAGCAGAAACTGCTGCATCACCGACCAGACGAGATATCCCCAGATATGGGAGAAGATCGGCGCCTGACCGTGCAGGGGGTGCAACGTGTGGAGTCGGCCGGCGATGAAGATGCTGATAGCTCCCAGCAGCAGCGCCGCGCCAATGACCCAGAGCGAAGCCCACAGATTGCGCCCGTCGAGCCCCAGGGATTCGAGGTTCGGCCTTCGGAGCGCCACGATCGTAACGATGAGGGCGCAGGCAACCAGGTAGAGGATCCGCTGCAGGGGGTTCGGGGTCCAGATCACGACGAGAATCGCCGTGTATCCAAGCACAATCTCTACCAGGTCGCGCCTTCGCTCTGAAATGCTGGGCACGCTCCAGACCGAACCTGATGCCAAATCAGCCACTGTACTTCTAGACGCTCCCAAACCCTGATCGCCACCAAATGCGTTTTCAGGCGAGTACAACACTATAGACCCGATTTGGAGGTGAAGCACTCCCTCACTTGGGGGAGTTTTCTTCATCGCACTTCTTGCAGTCCAGCATCTGGCCCAGCCTTGAGGCGCGCGGCCCTCTTCGGTCTGCGTCCATGTGCGGCAGGCTAAGTCCGGGCGCAGAGACCGGCCTGGGTCGGTTACACTTGAGTCCCCCAGAGGCTGCAGATGTCACAGCCCGTCTTCATCTCCTACGCTCGTGGCGACAGCGCGTCTCACGCGCAGGCTCTCGCTAACGTCCTGAATGGACAGGCTTTCCTTGATACCGAATCTATCGACGACGGCGATGATTTTCCACAACGTCTGTTGGATGCGTTGCTGGCATCGCGGATAGTCGTCGTCTTCGCGTCTAAGACCTACCTTGAGCGGCGCTTCTGCCGCGTGGAGATGAGGCTCGCTCTGCACGCGGGGGATGAGAAGGCGTCGCACATCGTGCTGGCATCCGGCGAAGACGCTCAGGCTGTCCGCGATGCCATGCCCGAGCAGGTGGCTCGTACGAATTGGCCTCCCGCCAGTGAAACACCGCGCCTCGCCGATCTCGTGCGCTCGCGCCTTGACAGGCAGCCCAACCCGCTCGGCAGCCGGATTCCCGCGCAGGAAGCCCGCGTCGTCGCGTCCCTGTTCATTGAGGAAGCCAGTGTCCCCGAGCCGCGCTCGCTGCAGGGCATTCTCGTCTCGTTCCCGCCCGGCCTCGCCGCTCAGAGCATTGGACGCCGATTCGTCGGACGCGCATCGGATCTGCGAAAACTCCATCGGATTCTCGCCGAAGGCGGTGGCGGCGCCGCGCGCCTCACCAGCCGCATTACGGCCGGAGCAGGATCTGGCAAAACTCGGCTCGCGATCGAATACGTCAATCGTTACGGCCCCCGCTATTACCCGGGGGGAATCTTCTGGGTCGACGCAGAGTCTTCCGTTCTCGCTGAGGAGTTCTGGCGCATCCTTCGCATCATTGATCCCAGTACGCCCGATATAACCCTTCTGCGGGGTCAGAAGCCTACCATCTACGAAAGGCTTGATGCCGCACTACGCTCTATTCCGCAGCCTGTTCTCTACGTGGCCGATAATATTCCCGAGGCTGTGCCTGGAGAAGACCCTCCTCCGCTTGGTAGCTTTTGCCCCGCGCTCGGGGCTGTCACCGTCCTTGCCACCTCCCGCCAGGATACACAGGAGTCCGGTATCGAAAATCTGGAGATTGGGAATCTTGATCATGACTCAGCTGTACTGTATTTGCGCAGCGACGTGCCATCCGCCAGCGCACTCTCTTGGGAAGAATGGGGCGTCATCGCCGACTGGGTCGGCAACCTGTCTGTAGCGCTTGAGCTGCTTAATCGTGCACTCGCTTTGGGCTCAATCACCCCGAGACAACTGCTGGCCCGCGCCAGCGCTCCGAAAGTGCCAAGCGCTACGATGCAACTCGATCGCTTTGCTGCATCCCTGCGCGGCCAGGTTCGCACAAAGGCAACAGCAGGCGTCACTGCTGCCTTCTCGATCTCTTATGAAAAGCTCGATCCCGCCACGCAGACGGTCGCCCGCATCCTCGCCCAGCTCGCTCCCACGCCCATTCCGAACGAGTTTCTCGAAGCGCTTCCCGAGAAACTCAATGTGTTCGCGGCCCGCGCCGCGTTGCGTTCCCGCCATTTTGTGATTCCCAGCGATGCCGAAACCTTCGGCGTGATGCACCGGCTGACAGCTGATTTTCTGCGCAGCTTGCCGGAAGAGCCGGAATTCGCGTCCTTCGAGTCTGCGTGCCAAATGGTCAGCGAGGTAATGACCGATGATCGCTGCCGTGATCCGAACTGGTGGTCTCTTATGAATCTCTGCAATCCGCACGCGGGAGCGTTGTTTGTTCGAGGCGTGGGCATCGACACGACCGCCATATCCGCGTGCGACATAGGCTTCCGGGTGGAGGTCTTTGCTTCTTACCGAGGCGACTACTCCCAGGCGCGACAATTCGAGGAGCGCCTTTTAGAAGTCAGGAAGCGGATCCAAGGAGAAGAGAACCTGTACACGCTGACCGCGATGAACAATCTCGCCTCAACACTTCGTGCTCAAGGAGATCTTTTGGGAGCACGAAATCTAGAAGAGCGCGCCCTTGAAGTCCGAATGCGGATTCTCGGCGCAGAGCACCGGGAGACGTTGGCCGCTATGAACAACCTCGCCTCAACACTTTGTGCTCAAGGAGATCTTTTAGGAGCACGAAATCTAGAAGAGCGCGCCCTTGAAGTCCGAATGCGGATTCTCGGCGCAGAGCACCGGGACACGCTGATCTCGATGGGCAATCTCGCTGAAACACTTCGAATTCAGGGCGATCTCCAAGAAGCCCGGAATCTGCAGGAGCGCGCTCTCGAAGTCAGCAAGCGGGTGTTGGGCGCAGAGCACACGGACACGCTGACCTCGATGAACAATCTTGCCCTAATGCTCGCGGCTCAGGGCGATTTTGCGGGCGCACGGAGCCTGGAAGGACGTGTCTTTGAAGCCCGAAAGCGGATATTAGGCGAAAAGCACCCGGATACGCTGAGGTCGATGAACAATCTCGCCGAAGTTCTCCGACATCAAGACGATCTTGTAGGAGCCCGGAATCTGCAGGAGCGCGCTCTCGAAGTCAGCAAGCGGGTGTTGGGCGAAGAGCACCCGGACACGCTGAACTCGATGAACAATCTTGCACAATCACTTTGGACTCAGGGCGATCTTACGGGCGCACGGGATCTGGAGGAGCGAGCCTTTGAAGCCCGAAAGCGGATATTAGGCGTAGAGCATCCGCACACGCTGAACTCGATGTACAACCTCGCTATTACTCTTTCCCGAAGCGGAGATCCGGCTCGTGCCCTCGATCTTATTCGTGACTGCCTCATTGGGCGCCGCAAGGTGCTCGGAGAAAACCACCCCGACACGATCCTAACCGCAGAATGGACCGAGTTCATCGAGAACCAGCTCAGATCACGACCTGGCCTGCTTCGGCGAATATTCTCTCGGTGACTCGCGGGTGTGGGCCCGTCAGTTCTCGCGATTCATTGCTTCGTCTTCGCACTTCCTGCAGTCGAGCATCTGGCCCAGTTTTGAGGCGCGGCCCTCTTCGGTCTGCGTCCATGGGCGGCTCTGCCAGGGAGGGTCGTGTCGGACGTGCTGGGTGTGTCCGCAGGCGAGGTCGGCGACCCAGTGGTGGTCTTCGTCCTGGTGGAAGCCGGTGATGGGCTGGTTCATGGATTTCTCAGGCGGAGAGTTTGTGTGAGTGGCGCTTGAGCCACTCCCGGAGAGCTTCATCGATGCGCGACTGCCAGCCCTTGCCGGTCGCGCGGAATTTCGAGACCACCTCGGGAGACAGACGGATGGAGATGCGCTGCTTGGTGGGGGACTTCTGGGTGCCGCGGAGTTTCTTCAGCGAGCGGAGGACCTCCTGTTCGCGAAGCGGCAGCGCAGAAAAAGGAATTCCATGCGCGAAATCCTCGTCCGTCAGTTCGCGGACCTCGCCCTCGTCGTCAGTCAATGGTTTTCGGTCTGCCATATTTCTTCGCCTCCCGTGAATTCGCCTTCCGAAGGCTGATCACGCGAATGCCGTCCTCAAGCGGCAGATAGCAGAGCACGTGAAGTCTCTTCTCCAGATATCCGATGGCAACGCGCCGTACCTCGCCGTGCCGCATCTCGGGAAAGATTATCGCCGTCTCGAAATCGAAATCCGCTGCGCGCTCGAAAGAAAGCCCGCGTTCGCGGAGATTGCGCTCATTTTTCCCCGGGTCGAACTCAATCCCCACTACCTAATTGTACATACAATTTGAGCCCAGTCCAGCGAGGCCGATGAAAATGCTGAGACCGGAGAGATGACCAAGGTACTAACACTAACGTATCTCTGTCTTTCTCATTACGCTCTCTTTACGGTTGAGCTGATATACATGATGGGTTGTCGAAGGAAGTGATGTCGACGGGATGGATTTGAAGATTTTCTGAATTTCAGATTTGCCTTTGGTGGGCCGGTAAGAGCGGCCGTGCTTTCGTGAAAACGACCTTTCGAGTAGTTCTCTCCCTCCTCATTCTGTCAGTTGGCTACGAGTGCATGGTGGAAGCCTTCCACATGCTTAACCAGCCGAGCGACCGCGACGTGTATATGGGCACGGCGATTTTAGGGTTGCTGTGCGTCTTTGTGCCCATGACTTTGTTGCAGGTTTGGAGGAGGAGACGTGGGAATTTTCGGTGAACTGCAGACGCCGCACGGACGGGGTTCGCAGGGGCTCGACGGAGCGGATATCAGAAAATTTGTGAAGATCGGCGCCATCGTTGTGGGCGTACTTGTTGGGGTGTTGATTTTCTTCAACTACATTGCGGCGATCACACGGATCGGCGCCGGGTATGTGGGCGTGGAGGTGCTGCTCTCAGGAAGCCAGCGCGGACCGTCGGAGATTCCGATCAAGACGGGATGGGTCTTCTATAGCCCGCTGCGCAGCCAGATTATCGAGTTCCCGACCTTTGTGCAGACGGTAAAGTGGACGCGCGACGTTAACGAAGGACATGCCGTCAACGAAGAGATGAGCTTCAACTCGAAGGAAGGCATGGAGATCTATGCGGATGTGTCGCTGTCGTATGCGATCGACCCGAAGATGGTGCCGGACTTCTATCTGAAGTACCGGCTGAGCGACCTGGACGGCTTCACGCATGGGATTCTGCGTGACGTCGTGCGGAATTCGCTCAACGAAGTGGCTTCAACCTATTCCGTCGAAGAGATCTACGGCGAGCACAAGGCCGAGTTTCTGCACAAGGTCGAGGCGTTGATCCAGGCGAAGATGTCGCCGGTGGGCGTGAACATCCAGCAGTTCGGATTCATCGGCGCTCCGAGGGTTCCCGACGTCATTGCGGCCGCCATCACGGCCAAGGCGCAGGCCATCCAGAACGCCGAGCGGGCGCAGAACGAACTGGCGCAGACCCAGGCCGAAGCGGCAAAGAAGATTGCCGAGGCGGACGGCGATGCCAAGTCGGCAGTGACCCGGGCGCAGGGCGAAGCCGAAGCAAACCGGATACGGCAGGCTTCGCTGACTCCGCAGTTGCTGGAATTGCGGCGGCTCGAGAACCAGCGAGCGCTCATCGATCGCTGGAATGGACAGTTGCCGCAGGTCGAGTCGGGCAGCGGCAATGGAATCATGCTGCAGTTGCCGAAACCGCAGTAAAAGCAGCAAAAAAAGCAGCAGGGCGAGGATGCACCTCGCCCTTCTGTTTTTACCGGCGCTTCTCGAGCGTCATCTTCATCCCGTAACGCGGCTTGAGTGCGGTCAAACCCTGTGGTTCGACCGGATGGTCTGCCAAAAGGCGCAAGCGGTATCGCTGGGCGATGGTGGCGAGGATGAGGGAGATTGCCGTCATGACGAAGGATGCTCCAATGCAGACACGAGGCCCGGCACCAAAGGGCAGATATGCGTAGCGGGAGCGCGCCGTGCCCTGTTCCGGTGAAAATCGGCCTGGATCGAATTCTGCCGGACGGTCCCAGAGCTTTGTGTGGCGATGAAGGACCCAGGGCACGATCGTGACGGTTGCCCCTTTGGGGATTTTGACCCCGCACACCTCATCGTCATCGATGGCTCCGCGCCAGGCCAGAGTGTGGAGAGGGGGATAGAGGCGAAGCGACTCTTCAATGACTGCTCGCGTGTACGGAAGCCGGGCGATGTCTTCGATGCCAGCTACCCTGCCGGCTAGGACTTCATCCAGTTCGGCGTGGAGACGGGCTTCCTCGACGGAGTGCTGCGAGAGCAAGTACCAGATCCAGGTGAGCGCGAGCCCTATGCTTTGTTGTCCTGCGCCGATGACAGTAACAATCTGGGTTTGGATCTCTTCGGTGCTCAAAGAGTGCGCGGTTTCGGCGTTTCGCTCCTGCATAAGACGGCCGAGGAGATCGTCATAGTCCGCATTTGCGACCGAGCGTTTTCGGATTACTTCGTGGATGAACGCGGTGAGACGGCTGAACGCGCGGTGTGCGCAGTTACGTTTATATGCAGCCCATGGCCGGCTGAGCAGCGGCGCGAAATCGAGTAGGTTCACGAGTGGCTCGGCGTGAACACGCGCCAAGGCGTGTTCCAGGACGGGCATCGATTCCGCGCGGTCGGAAGAGAAAACGACCTGGGACATGATCCCAAGCGCGAGACGCGCCATTTCTGAGGAAATGTCGAAGACCAGATGGGCTGCTAAGGGTTTCCATTCTTCAAGCAGCGCCTGGGTGGAGTCGAAGACCATCGCGGCATTTCCGAACATGCAGCGATGGTTCAGAGCGGAAGACATCGTGCGGCGGCGGTCGCGCCATTTATTGTTCGCGATGAAGTCCGCGCGCGATGAGGCTGAGGCGATGCGCGGCTCGATGGTTCCCTTGATATAGTTGTCTGCGTTGTCGATGAGGACACGCCGGATGCCGGCCGGGTCATTGACGATGAAGGTGTGAAGCTTCCAGAGCTTCGTCTCAACAATCCATTCCCTGTAAACATCTGCGTGAAAGGCGGCGACGGCGTTCCTGCGAGCGGCGCAGATGTATTTCAGAATAGGCAGCGGAGCGGCGGGGGGTAAAGGTGCGGCAAGTACAGGACCATGACGACGTGTTTCCGCCTGAATATCCGAGGTTCTCTGCAACATGCTGCACCGCCAGCGCGCGGGTGCGGTGCCGTTTCAGCTGGCCTAAAAGCTGATAGCCCGAATCCCGGTGTTCCGCTGGTCACGCTAACTGAGCATGTGTTCATTTATTCCCGGCTTCCGGCAAAAACAGTTGAAGCGAGCCGATCAGAGTCGTTCTTCGCTCGATATCCTAGACCAGCCATTCAAGGCGGCGCGGACGGAAATTCAGAACCTTGCGCGCCTTCTCGTTTGCAGCTCCGCAGATCTTTGTCCCGTAATAGACCGCCTCTGGTCCTGCGATAGCGAGTGCATCCTCAAGAGAAAGGTGCGGTGGAGGAGGCGCACCGACCCAGCGACAGAATTGGGGCAGCCAATGGCTCACGGGCAAGGGGTCGCTGTCGACCACGTTGTAAGTGCCGGGCTCAGCGGTGAGAGCGGCGACGGTAGCGGCGGCTGCGTCCTCGACATGGACGAACGACCAGACACCGCTGCCTTCTCCGATGATAGGAAACTCTCCTTTGCGAACCTGATCAGCGGCCGCGCCTTCGCGGTGATACCAGGTGCCCGGACCATAGAAGAACCCGTAGCGAAGAGCGGTGCCAGCGGGTTGAGACGTCGAGAAGAGGCGCTCCTCGAGCTCATTGTACGAGGTGGCGCTAAAGGCGACATTGCCTCCGGCATCGATGGCCAGCCGGTCGGCTTCAGTCGCCAGTCCAGAGGTGGCCTTGAGAAAGAACCCGCTTGCCTGCTGGAGGTACCGCTGAACCCCTGCGGCTTGCGCGGCGCGGCGCAGGTTGCCGCCGCCCTCGATGCGCACCTTGCGGTCGCCTGCCAGCGCATTGCCGATTTCAGCAGGAGTGGCTGGAAGGGACGTCAGCTCATCGATTACAGCTTCGGCCTGCGATTCACGAACTGCTTGTTCGACGGCAGCAGCGTCGAAGACATCGACTTCGACGATGGTCGCGCCGAGTTTTCCAAGATGATCCAGGCTGGACGCGCGGCGTGAAATTCCGGTGACCTGATGACCCTGCCGGATAAGCTCGGTCACGAGCGGACGGCCGATCGCTCCGCTTGCTCCTGCGACAAAAACTCTCATCCTGACCCCTCAATGCAGTCATGAAAAAGGGCGAGCTACTCGCCCGCCCTTTTCTGTTTCTTGTTCGCGAAAGATCAATCCGCGCCTACGGGCTTCGGCTCCTTCTCGCTGAGTTCTGCCACGCGCTTGGCGAGCAGCAGTTCCAGCGTTTCGAGAGCCTTCGAGAAGCCTTCGATCCCTTCCTTCAGCTTGTCGCTGGCCATCTGGTCGGCGGCATGCATCTTGTCGAAGGTCGCCTTGTCGATGGTGATCTTCTCGATGTTCATCGACTTCGCCTTTTCGGGATCGAGCTTGCGCGGCAGCTCTTCCTGCACAGAATCAAGCTCGTGGAGCAGGTGCGGCGAGATGGTAAGCAGGTCGCATCCGGCAAGTTCGCGAATTTCTCCGGTGTTGCGGAAGCTCGCGCCCATGACGACCGTCTTGTGGCCGAACTTCTTGAAGTAGTTGTAGATTCGGGTGACCGACTGTACGCCCGGATCGTCCGCGCCCTGGTAGTCCTTGCCGGTGCTCTTCTTGTACCAGTCGAGGATGCGGCCGACGAACGGCGAGATCAGCGTGACGCCGGCTTCGGCACAGGCGATCGCCTGATGGACTCCAAAGAGCAGCGTCAGGTTGCAGTGAATGCCTTCCTTTTCAAGCTCCTCGGCGGCGCGAATGCCCTCCCAGGTCGAGGCGATCTTGATGAGAATGCGCTCCTTCGAGATGCCTTGGTCGGCGTAGAGCTTGATGATGTGGCGCGCCTCTTTCAAAGTGGCTTCGGTGTTGTAGGAGAGGCGTGCGTCGACCTCGGTAGAGACCCGGCCGGGGACGATTCCGAGAATCTGCTTACCGAACGCGACGGCCAGATGCTTGAAGCCTTCGTGCGCGATGTCCTTGTCGCTCGCGTTCTCGCCAAGCTTCTTCCGGGCTTCCTGCAAAACGCCGTCGACGATGGGTTGGTACTGCGGCATCTGCGCGGCGGCGGTGATGAGGGATGGATTGGTGGTCGCATCCTGCGGTTTTACCTGCTCAATGGCTTCAATGTCGCCAGTATCGGCAACCACCGTGGTCATGGTGCGCAATCGCTGCAGCAATGTCTTCGACATTTTTTCCTCCTTCTACTATTTACTCTCATTATCCGCCAATGCCCGGCGGAATGAAACCAGACCTGACGCCTCGTCTCGTTAGAAGATTGCAAAAAGGCGCGGTTGGGAGCACGAATTTTTAGATTGGTTCACTTTCCTCAGTTGCCACATCCGCTGCGTCCGCGCTAAAGAACAGGGTTGCGGAGAACTCCGATGCCGTCGATGGCGACCTCAACGCTGTCGCCGGGCTGCATGGGTGAAACTCCTGCCGGAGTCCCCGTGGGAATCACGTCGCCGGGATAGAGCGTCATCGCTGCGGTGATATGGCGCAGCAGCACATCGATCGGGAAGATGAAGTCGCGCGTGTTGCCCTGCTGGCGGAGCTCGCCATTCAGCCGGGTTTCGACGGTAATGCCGGCTTCGGGATCGATTTCGTCGGTGACGATCGGGCCGATGGGGCAGAAGCTGTCGAATCCCTTGGCGCGCCACCACTGCCCATCGGACTTCTGCAGATCGCGCGCGGTTACGTCGTTCACGATCGTATACCCACGAATGTAGAACGCGACGGGCTCGTCTGTGCCGATCTTGGAGGCGCGGCGGCCGATCACGATGGCCAGCTCTCCCTCGAAGTCCACGCGCTGCGATTGCGAAGGGATCTGGATCGGCTCCTCCGGGGCGATCACCGACGAGGGCGCTTTGAGGAAGACGAGAGGCTCTTTGGGCGGCTCGTTCCCGAGTTCGGCGGCGTGCTCGCGGTAGTTGCGCCCGATGCAGACGATCTTGCTGGGCACGACGGGTGCAAGCAGCTTCGCGCTGAGCAGCGGCACTGGCTCGAAGGCTCCGGTGAAGGCCTTCGTCGGCTTCGTTGAGAGGGGATCTTCTTCAAAGGGCGGCAACAGACGCTCGATCCAGAGATTCCCCGCAAAGTCGGCGATTTTGCCGTATTGCGGTCCGGCTTCTGTTTCAAAGCGGCAGTACTTCATGCGAACTAGCTCCTATAACTGGGGTAGGGTTTCCTCAGTCTCGGGTGAGCGTGGGCTTTCATTGCCGTCGCGGTCGACGGCGCTCACCGAGTAGGCGTAGCGATGTCCCGCAAGCGCGCCGGCGTCGTGGAAGGACGGCGCAACTTCGTTTGGCGGCGATATGCGAACAGCGGGGGCGTTCGATGCCGTGTCGCGGCGATAGACGATGTATCCGGCGAGGTCCGGCTCCGTGTTTGGCGCCCAGGAGAGGTCGATGGCGTGGCCCTCCGGATCGGCGACGGCCTGGAGTTCGCCGGGCGCGGCGGGCGGAAAGACATCGCGAGCGTTGACGGTGATGGTCTGGCCTGGCGCGCTCAGCACCTCGAAGCTCTTGCCCTCCAGCGTAACCGGCTCAACGCGCTCGGCGGTATAGCGGTAGGTGTGATCGAGTGCGGCGTCGCGGTCGATCGCCTGACCCCTGTCGGGGCCTGCGACCTCAAGGGTCTGCTCCGGCGGTGCAGGCACGCCCTCGGCCTGCGAGGGTTTGGGAGCGCCGGGTGTTTGTAGGAGCGTGCGATGGATGCGGATGATCGCGGTTCCCGACCCGGGTTCGGGCGCGGAAGTCCACTTAAGCAGGACGCCCTCGGGAACTGCAGTCGCGGAAAGGCCTCCAACCTGGGGTGGCGCTGCTCCCGCGGCTGTGAGCGCGGGATTCGAGGGACCGGCGGTGTTCTGCTTCTGGTTGAGCAACTCGATGGTGTAGGTCATTGGACGTGCCTGGCCCGAGGTCACGTCGGAGGGCAGCCGATCGATGAAGTCCGCCGGGGCATCAGGCTTAAACGACTGATCATCCGTGACATGGCACGTGCCGGTTCCGATCGTGCGGCAGATGCGGGCCTGCTGGGCTCCCTTGAGAAGGACGCGGTCGGTTGTGCGCCGGGGCATGGTCCAGTGAAGGCGGACTTCATCTCCGTAGCGGACGGCGGTCAGGTCGGTGACGGGTGTGGGCAGCTTCAGGCTCGGCGGCTGCGGGGCTGCGGGACCGGCACAGCCGGCGGCCATCAGGATGGGCGGCAGGGCGAGTACCGTGACTGCCACGCGCAAGGGAACGTTCATGCCAAAGATTAGGTTACGGTATTTTCGAAATTTTTCCCTCGTCTGAGGTGATCGCCTTCAATGCGGAGTCGATCGTGGGCAGAACGAAGTTGAATCCGGCGCGCAGCAGCCGGTCGGGAACGGCGCGGCTGGAGACAAGCAGCCCCTCATCCGCCATTTCGCCGAAAGCCGCCCGCAAGGCAAACGCCGGAGCCGGAAGAACAGCAGGCCGGTGCAGAGCGTGACCCAGAGCGCGGGTAAACTCCGCGTTCGTCACCGGATTCGGCGCGACCACGTTGAACGGACCGGACACCTCAGGGGACTCGGCGAGACAAAGCACGGCGCGGACCAGATCGGTCAGCGCGATCCAGTTCATCCATTGGCGGCCGCTTCCGAGTTTGCCGCCAATTCCCATGCGAAAGAAGGGCAGCATCTTTTTTAGGGCGCCCTCGTCGGCGGAAAGCACCGCGCCGAAGCGAAGGTTCACAACCCGTATCCCAGCTACGCGTGCCTTTGCGGCTTCTGCCTCCCAGGCGAGGCACGTCTCGGCGAGAAAGCCCTGACCCGAAGGGGAGTCCTCGGTGAGGATTTCATCGCCGCGATCGCCGTAAATCCCTGTTGCCGAAGCACAAAGGAGCGCTGCCGGCGGAGTTTTCAGCGACTTCAGCAGATGGACGAGCGCGCGCGTGGTTCCGATACGGCTCGCGACGATTTCCCGCTTGTAGGCGGGCGTCCAGCGATGCGCCGCGACATTCGCTCCGGAGAGATGAATGGCCGCGTCGATGTCTTCGAGTGCGGCAAGGCCGCCCGGGACAGAAGCGGTGCCCGGATCCCATTGAATCTCTGATGGATCCACCGGGCGACGCCGGACCAGCTTCACAACCGAAATCCGCTGTGCCTCCGCGGATCGTACCAGAGCTGTACCGATCATTCCGGAGGCGCCGCTGATCAGGATTCTGCGAAGGCTCGTCATGGCTTCCAGGGGTCCACTGCGGTCACGGATTTGTAAAAAGATGTAACAACTCGATTTTACGTAACAAAAATAAATTGTGACTTGATAACATCCGTGCGATGGCTGCATCTAAATGGCAACGAGATGGCCGCGGGAGTGTCAGCCGGGGGTGAGTAATGGGCACAAAGCAGAGCAGGAAGCGGCAGGAAACGGCAGATTCGGGAGCTGCCGTGGAGTCAGATGCCATGGTCGCAAATGACGATCCGAAGGCCTCTCGGATCGATCTGGCCAGTATGCAGATCGATCCGGCAACTGCAGAGACCTTCATTGCCGAACGCAAGATCGGCGAGCGCATTAAAAAGCTGCGCCTCAAGAAATCGATGGGACTGGTAGAGCTCGGCAGACACACCGGGCTTTCGGCGAGTTTTCTTTCACAGCTTGAGACGGGTCGCGTGGTGCCGACTCTCCGCAACCTGGCACGCATCGCGATGGTCTTCAACAAAGACCTGTCGTACTTCTTCGAGCCGGAGCCCCATACGCTCTTCCGCATTCACCGCAAGCACGAGCGGGTACGGCTGCCGCAAACCGGAGTCGACGACCCGACCTACTACTTCGAGAGTCTGGCCTACATGGTGCCCGACCGGCACCTCGACCCTTACTACGCGGAGTTCATTCCGGTCAAAGCGAACACTGATGTGCGGCCGCACGTTCATCCAGGCTACGAGTTTCTCTACATGCTCGAGGGGGAACTGGAGTTGCGGCACGCAGACAAGGCACACGTGATGGAGGCGGGTGACAGTGTCTATTTCGACGCGAGCACGCCGCATTCCTACCGGTGCTCGGGCAAGACCTCTGCCTTGGCCTTGATCGTGACGATGCATCAGCAGCACATTCCGCAGCCTGCGATGAACCTTCGCCCGCTCGGCACGGCACTGGGCACGCGAGTTTCGGCCGGACCCACCCAGGGGAGCGCGCTGCGATCCGTCGACACGGCGACGGAAATTGCCAAACCGCGGCCGGCGCTTTCGCCGAATTCGTTGAGGCGAAACTGATGATCCGACGAGAGAGCGAACGGACGAGCTGAAAATCGTGATTGTTCGCCGGGCGATTGCGATTATTCTTGTTTGCTGATGCCTACGTCAAAAAACCAGTCAGGCCGCTCGGCCCGGGGTATGCGGCGGGTCGATCTCACCTCCGCTGAACTGGCCTCGAGCGAAACGGCGCGAAACATCAACCGCGACATCGTGCTCGAAATCATCCGCTCCCACCAGCCGGTTTCGCGCGCTGAGCTGGCACGGCTCTCCGGGCTGCAGCGCAGCACCATATCGCTGATCATCGAGCAGCTCATCGAAGAGAAGTGGGTGAGGGAAGGCGCCACTGCGCGCCCCCCTCGTGGACGCCGCCCTACGCTCCTAGGTCTGAACGAAGACCTCGTTGTGATTGCCGCCGATGTCCATCCCGCGCAGTCATCGGTGGCCGTGATCGACCTGAATGGCCGCCTGCTCTCGCGCTCGGTACTCTCGCTCGGCGCAGACCCGGCCGCCGCGGCGGAGCTCCTCAGCGATAGCATTCTTCGCCTCCAGGCAAGTCTCCTTCGCAAATCCGTGGAAGGCATCGGCATCTGCCTGCCGGGGCGCGTCGATCCGGCGAGCGAGCGGCTGATCTTCGCTCCCAATCTCCACTGGCCCGACTTCGATATCAAGCGCGCAATTGAGCAACGAACAGGCCTGCCGGTGGCCCTGGAGAACGCCGCGAATGCCTGCCTCATCGCCGAGCTCTGGTTCGGACACATGGAGGGCGTGCGCAACGCCGTGCTGGTGACGATCTCCGAGGGCGTCGGAACCGGCATTTTCGCCAACGGCCACCTCGTGACGGGCCGGCACGGCATGGCCGGCGAGTTCGGACACGCCGTCCTCGATCCGAACGGTCCGGTCTGCGGCTGCGGAATGAGAGGGTGCTGGGAGACCTTCTCCTCGACCCGTGCCACGCTTCAGTATTATGCCGATCTGGCGCATCCGGCGAACGCGGTGACGTTCCAGCAGCTACTCAGCCTGGCCGACGGCGGCGACCCGCATGCGGCCGAAGCACTCCGGCTCCAGGCTGAGGCCATCGGGCGCGGCATGCGGCTGATTCTCGTAGGGCTATCCCCTGAGGTGATCCTCGTCGCGGGAGACGTTACGACCGCCTGGCATCGCTTCGGTCCGGTGATCGAGGAGCATCTTTCGCGGCTGGTGCTGACCGGACCGCCTCCGCGGCTGGTGCCGACCCACGAGGGGGAAGTGGCGCGCCTACGCGGCGCCGCCGCTCTGGTACTGCAACGGCGATCAAGTCACGAGACAAGCAGCGAGCCGGCGCATGCGCCAGCGGCGAACGGCCGCCGTAAACGCAGAACAGCGGCGCCCAGGCCGTCCGCGCGCAAGCCTTCCCCCAGGCCATCGATAGAGCTCGTATAACGCATCTTGTCAAGCGCCTGCCGCGATTGACACTCGTCAAAACGAGCCGCTATCGTTTGAGACTCGCACTAAAGAAAATCGACTCCAGTTGAGCGAAGTAGATGCAATGGGGAAGCGAAGTGTGCAGCCGGGGACCTACGGCATCTTCGTTGGCGGCTCGCAACCTGCTCCGGGCGCAGGCCAGAGCGGAGAGTTCACAATTGAAGGGGCCGCGGCTCTCCCACACTGAGAACGAGATGCTCACCCGCTGCGTTCGCTCTGCGCTGTTCGCTGCACTTCTGGCCGCCTCAACGTGCTGGGCCGAAACCGGTGCGGAGGGATGGCTGCGCTATGCGCCCATCAGTGAAGCCCGCGTGAAGGCGGAGTATGAAAGGCTGCCAGTCAGCGTTGTGTCCCTCGATGACTCCGTGCTAACGCGAAGCGCACAGGCTGAGATCGTTCGCGGAATCGACGGGATGCTGGGGCGAAATGTGCGCGTCGTGAGCACGATTCCCGCTGATGGCGCATTTGTGCTTGGCACGGTTACAGAAGTCCAGACGCGCTTTCCGAACTGGATGCCAGCCGCGCTACTGAAGCCGGAGGGCTATGCCGTAACCGCTGTGCGCGACCATGGTCACAGCTACTGGCTCATCGCGGGAGCCGATGGGCGCGGCATTCTCTACGGCACACTCCGCCTGTTGCAGGAGATGGCCGAGCAGCACGATCTGAACTCGCTATCCATCACCGAATCACCATCAGCTCCCGTCCGCTGGGTCGATCAGTGGGACAACCTGAACGGCACCATCGAGCGCGGCTACGCTGGGCGTTCGATCTTCTTCGACAACGGGCAGGTGCGGGACGATCTCATGCGGGCGAGCGAATATGCACGGCTGCTGGCCTCGGTCGGAATCAACGGCTGCGCCGTTAATAACGTCAACGCCGATCTCAAGATGCTCACGCCGGAGATGATCCGCCAGGTGGCGCGCATTGCGGATGCCTTTCGGCCCTGGGGGGTGCGCCTCGCGATGTCGGTCGACCTGAGCAGCCCCAAAGCCATTGGAGGTCTCGACACCTTCGATCCGCTCGACCCGAAAGTCATTGCGTGGTGGCAGAAGGCGGTCGATGACCTCTATGCGCAGATTCCCGACTTCGCCGGCTTCGTCGTGAAGGCGGATTCCGAGGGCCGCGCCGGCCCATCGCAGTATGGACGCACGCCCGCCGATGCGGCGAACCTGCTGGCGCGTGCCCTTAAGCCGCACGGCGGCGTGCTGCTGTATCGCGCGTTCGTCTACAACCATCATCTCGACTGGAACGATCTGAAGGCCGACCGTGCGCGCGCGGCGTACGACATCTTTCATCCGCTCGACGCCAAATTCGACGACAACGTGATCGTGCAGATCAAGCACGGACCAATTGATTTTCAGGTCAGGGAGCCGATATCGCCACTGTTCGCCGGGTTGCGGCACACGAACGAGGCGTTAGAACTGCAGATCACGCAGGAATACACAGGCCAGCAGCGTCACATGGTGTTTCTTGTGCCCATGTGGAAAGAGGCGCTCGACTTTGATCTGCATGCGGACAACCGGCACACGCCGGTGAAGGAGATCGTCGAAGGCAAGTCGTTCGATCGCCCGCTGGGCGGATTCGCGGGCGTGGCGAATGTGGGCCTCGATGCAAACTGGCTCGCGCATCCCATGGCCATGGCGAACCTCTACGGCTTCGGACGGCTGGCGTGGAATCCGGATACATCGGCAGAGACGATTGCGGATGACTGGACGCGGCTGACGTTCGGCAATAACGTAACGGTCATAAGCACAATTGATGCAATGCTGCTGTCCTGTTGGAAAACTTACGAGGATTACACCGGCCCGCTGGGTCTCGGCACGCTGACCGATATCGTGCATTCGCATTACGGGCCGGGGATTGAGTCCGCCGAGCGCAACGGGTGGGGGCAGTGGATACGCGCCGATCATGAGGGCGTGGGCATGGACCGCACGGTGGCGACGGGGACGGGCTACATCGGGCAGTATCCGCCGCAGGTGGCGAGCATGTACGAGTCGCTGCCGACGTGTCCCGATGAACTGCTGCTCTTCATGCATCATGTGTCCTACACCTACAGACTTCACTCCGGCCAGACGGTCATACAGCATATCTACGATGCGCATTTCAATGGCGCGGCGGCTGCGGCAAAATATGTGACCGACTGGAAGACTCTGAACGGACTCGTAGACCCTGACCGGTACGAAAAGGTTCTGGCGCTGCTCGAGTATCAGGCAGGACATTCCGATGTCTGGCGCGATGCAGTGAATCAGTGGTTTTACAGGATGTCGGGCATCGCGGATGCGAAGGGCCGCATCGGGCACGATCCCAACCGCATCGAAGCCGAAAATATACAGCTTGACGGTTACAAATCCGTCGATGCGACTCCATGGGAGACAGCGTCCGGCGGAAAGGGCATCGTCTGCAAGGGCCAGGACGTCTGCTCGGCTTCGATGACCTTCAACCGCGCCGCCGGAACCTACGACATCGCGGTACAGTACTTCGACTTCCGGCAGGGCGTATCTACGTACGATCTGTATCTTGATCAAAAGCTGCTAAAACAATGGCGCGCGGACAACACGCTTCCCGCAGACGCGATGAACGGCGACACGTCGACTCGCATTACACTCAGCGGCATCGCGCTCAAACCGGGAGACACCCTGAAGGTCGAAGGCCATCCCGACGATGGTGAGCCTGCGCCGCTCGATTATCTGGAGATAACGACGTCGCACTGAGGAGTCTCCGCATGAAGATCACCAACGCGACCGTCAATGTCTGCTCGCCGGGACGCAACTTCGTCACGCTCAAAGTAGAAACCGACGAAGGCCTCTACGGACTCGGTGACGGCACGCTGAACGGCCGCGAGCTTGCGGTGGTCAGTTATCTCACCGAGCACGTGATCTCATGCCTTATAGGGCGCGACCCCTTCCAGACCGAAGATATCTGGCAGTATCTCTATCGCGGCGGGTACTGGCGGCGCGGCCCCGTCACGATGGCCGCGATCGGCGCGGTCGATATGGCGCTCTGGGACATCAAGGGCAAGGCGCTGAACACGCCCGTCTACAACCTGCTCGGCGGCAGGAGCCGCAACGGCGTGCTGGTCTATGCGCACGCCAACGGTGCCGACATCGAGCACACCATCGACGCTGTTGCCCGCGAGATCGACCGCGGATATCTCGCCGTTCGCGCGCAGAGCGGCATTCCCGGGCTCGACTCCACATACGGCGTCGCCAAAGGAAACAAGCCGTACGAGCCTGCCGAGCGCGGCCTGCCGTCAGAAAGCCTATGGTCGACGGAGAAGTATCTGCAGCACACGCCGAAGCTCTTCGAGCGCTTGCGTAAGCGGTTCGGCCCGGATGTGCACCTGCTGCACGACTGCCATCATCGGCTCACTCCCATCGAAGCAGCGCGCCTTGGCAAGGAACTCGAGCCCTTTCATCTCTTCTGGATGGAAGATCCCACGCCGGCTGAGCTCGCGGAGGGATTGGGCATCATCCGTCAGCACACCACTACACCCATCGCGGTTGGCGAGGTCTTCAACACCATCTGGGACGCGAAGATCCTGATCGAGAAGCAGTGGATCGACTACATCCGGATGACGGTCGCCCACGCCGGTGGCTTGACCCACCTGAAAAAGGTGGCGGACTTCGCCGCTCTGCATCACATCCGAACCGGCTGCCACGGCGCAACCGATCTCTCGCCGGTGAGCATGGCTGCGGCCCTGCATTTCGGCCTGGCGGTGCACAACTTAGGCATTCAGGAGCACATGCCGCACAGCGCGGAGACCGATGCTGTCTTTCCCCACGGCTACTCATTCCATGGCGGCTATATGTACCCGGGAGACGAGCCGGGACTTGGTGTCGACCTCGACGAGAAGCTGGCCGCGAAATATCCGTACCAGCGGGCGTACCTGCCGATCAACCGTAAGCTCGACGGCACATTGTTCGACTGGTAGAGGGCTGACGCGCGGCTGCGATCTGGCGGAAATCACCTCGAAGTTCCCTCTTGACTGTCGACCCCTTTTGCTCCTAAATTTTCAAAATCAAAACATTAAAACGTTTTAAATCCGAGGAAATTTGCAGATGAGGCCGATAAATCAGATTCTCTCCCACGTCGCGCGGCGACTCTTGCCCGTTTGGGTCGTTGCGCTTTGCGCGTCTCCGGCGGCGTTCGCTCAGGCCGGCCGGGGCAGCATCAACGGATTGATCACCGATCCCACCGGCGCCGCGATTCCCTCGGCAAAAGTCACGGCCGTCAACGTCGCCAACGGTGTCACCCGCTCCACCGTCGCAACCGGTGCGGGCTTTTATTCGTTCGTTTCGCTCGATCCGGCCACCTATCGAGTGACGGCGACAGCCGACGGATTCGAGACGACCACCCGCGAGAAAGTCCTCGTCACCGTCGATACGACGAGCGAAGTGAACCTCCCCCTGCGTGTCGGCAGCGCCAGCGTGGTTGTAAACGTCACCGCCACCAACGACCTGGCCGAAGCCAGCAATTCTACCGTGGGCCAGCTGATCTCGGCGCAGACCATGGATCGCGTGCCACTTCTCACGCGCAATGTCTACGACCTCGTGCAGCTGAGTCCCGGCGTGACACCCGCCAACGGCGCGCCGAATTCTTCCAGTTCCTACGCCATCACCAATATCTCCTCCGGACGCCCAGGCGTCGACGTGTCATCCTACACCTTCAATGGCGCGATCGTAGGCTCGGTCTATTACATGGTCGACGGCAGTCCGCTGGGCATCGCTGAAAATAACTCCGCCGCCATCATCCCCGCGCTCGACATTCCCGAAGATGCCGTCGAAGAGGTCCGCGTTGAAACGCAGAACACTCCGGCCACCTACCTGAGCGGCGGCGCCGGCGTCATCAGCCTCGTCAGCAAGTCCGGCACCAACGCCTTCCACGGCAGCGCCTTCGGGTACTTCCGGCCCGACGTCCTGGGCGCGAACGAGTACTTCAACAAGAACAGCCAGATCAGCGCTGGCCAGCCCAACACGCCGCCCTCATTCCACCGCTACCAGGCGGGCGGGTCAATCGGTGGACCCATCCTGCACGACAAGCTCTTCTTCTTCGCCGATTATGAATACACCACGCAGGACCTCTACGACGGGTCGAATTACTTTACGGTGCCCACCAGCGCCGAGCGCACCGGCGATTTCTCGCACGACAACTTCACCATCTACAACCCGATGGTGCCCGATAACGCCGACGGCACACGCCAGCCTTTTGCTAATAATGTCATCACCAACCCCAACCCCATCGCCGTGAATTTCCTCTCGCACATGCCCAAGTGCAACGTCGGCGCCAACTGCGACCAGGACCCCAACGGCACGCAGAACAATTTCTTCCTTCCTGGCGTCGATCCCACCACGGCCCAGCGCTTCGACATCCGCATGGACTGGATCCAGAGCCAGAAGCAGCACATCTTCGGACGCTTCTCCTTTGACCGGCTCTTCAACTCCACCTTCAACGCCTTCGGAAGCGAGTGGGACCTCAACTACGCCCAGAACATCACCAACGGACGCAACATCCTTATTGCCGATGATTTGATGCTGGACCCGAGGACAGTCCTGCAACTCCGCTACTCTTTCACGCGCCATTATGAGAACCAGGGCGGCGATCCGCAGCAGGTAGGCACCGATATCACCAGCCTCGGCTTTCCCGCTTCCCTCGCCGCGGAGCAGAATTACAAACTGCTGCCCTTTGCTCTCTTCAACGACTACGTTTCACCTAGCGGAAACCAGCAGGGCGTCGGCGGTACCGCCGACTACAACACCTTCCAGTACGCCAGTGAAAACAGCGACGTGAACGTCGGTCTCACCAAGGTGCTGAGCAAGCACTCCATCGACACGGGCTTCGAATGGCTGAAGCGCTTCCTCAACGTAGGACAGCCCATCGCGCCCGCC
>JAFAKX010000068.1 GCA_019234945.1 Silvibacterium sp. | reverse complement strand
GCCTCCGCGTCTGGTGCCGACCCACGAAGGCGAAGTGGCGCGCCTACGCGGCGCCGCTGCTCTGGTACTGCAACGGCGATCGAGTCACGAGACAAGCAGCGAGCCGGCGCATGCGCCAGCCGCAAACGGCCGCCGTAAACGCAGAACGGCGGCGCCCAGGCCGTCCGCGCGCAAGCCTTCCCCCAGGCCATCGATCGAGCTCGTATAACGCATTGGAGTGCACCCCTAAATTGAGACAGAGAGACAATTGACAGTTTGCAGGGAAAGGGGAACTGCAAATGGGTCAAAAGTATCAGAAGTACAGCAAGGAGTTCCGGGAATCGGCTCTTCGTCGTCTGTCGCTTAGCTCGAACGTGACGCAGTTGTGCCGTGAGCTGGGCATTTCGCGCCAGCTTCTGTACTTGTGGCGAGAGGATCGGCAGAAGCAAACGGAGGGAGCCGAGCAGCGCCTAAGGCAGGAGAACACGCAGTTGAAGAAGGCGCTGCTGAAGAAGACCCTGGAAGTGGATTTTTTGAAGGCTGCCTGCGAAAAGGTCGGGGCTCTGCGCCGGGCCGGTACCGGCAGTGGCGAAACGGCATCTGGGAAGTCATCCGGGAAATGATGCCGTCCGCAGGCAGCCTTGGCATCGAGCCCATGTGCCGGCAGGCGGGGGTCAGCCGCGCCGGGTTCTACCGTTTTCTCCAGCCCCGCTATCCCGGCGAGGAAGAGATGGAGGTGCGGAACGCCATCCAGCAGATGGTGCTCGAGCATCGCCGGCGCTACGGCTACCGACGGATCACAGTCGAGCTGCATCGCCGCGGCATGATGGTCAACCACAAGCGCGTGCTGCGCATGATGCGCGAAGACAATCTGCTGAGCGTGCAGCCCAAGGCCTTGGTCCTGACCACCGACTCGGAGCACGAATCGGAGGTCTATCTGAACCTGGCCCGGCGCATGAAGCTGACCGCCGTCAACCAGTTATGGGTCGCCGATATCACTTACATCCGGCTGCGCCAGGAATTCGTTTACCTGGCCTTGGTGCTCGATGCCTTCTCGCGTAAAGTCGTCGGCTGGGCACTGGAGCGCACGCTCACCGCCCGCCTGCCGCTGCTGGCCCTGGGGCGCGCCATCACCTTACGCCAACCTCCGCCCGGCCTGGTGCACCACTCCGATCGCGGCGTCCAGTACGCTTCCGAACCGTACCTGCGCATGCTCCAAGACCACGGCATGTTGCCCAGCATGAGCCGGCCCGGCAACCCTTACGACAACGCCTTCTGCGAGAGCTTCATCAAGACCCTCAAGCGCGAGGAGATCTGCGCCCACAAGTATCAGTACATCGATGAGCTGAGCGCCCACGTGGAAGCCTTCATCGAGCAGTACTACAACCGGCTCCGGCTGCACTCCGCCCTGGGATACAAAACCCCGGAGGAGTTCGAAGCCGCCTGCGCACCACAGACTGCCTCCGTCCAGCCAACGATGAGTTTTCCCAGGCATGGGGAAATCTATCGATCCTGGAAACAGCGCAGAGGCCGGCCGCCGAAAGCAGGCGGGGAGCCGGTTTCATCCAGCTCCCCCACTCACCCGATCGATGAGTCACCAGTTGGCTATTCCTTGACAGGTTGGTCTCCACCAGAGCCTGTCTCCGCTTCACCAACCGAGAACCACTCTGCCGGAGACCAAACAAAATGAACACCGCTTTTCAGCAAACGGCAAACTGTCAAATTACAATCTGTCTCACTGAAGGGGTTCACCCCAGCCGGTGTCAATCCCAACAGGCGCAACTCTCCACGCAAATCTCTGATTCCAAACCTTAGATACCCCGGCCAACTTAGCCGACTATCTCCCCCAACTCGATAAAAATAGAACTAGAGACCTTAGGCCCGTTCTGGCGGGCCTTTTTTGTGACGATTTCTAGCAAAGGAGTCCCGCGCACTTCGAACGTGCCAATTCCGCCTCGCCGCTTAAATCTCGGCCCAACAATGGCTTACCCGCTGTTCCAATGAAATCAATGGCTTACAGCCGAACAGCGTCTCCATCCCTCATAAACTTCCGTCAGGAGAATGGGTTACAACCTCCATCCAATGGAATGAATGGGTTACAAAAACGGCATCGCAACACTCGCCAGATGAATGGCTTACGGAAACCACCCCAAAACCCTGGGGGAGGGGGTACCCCTTCAATCCTCGAGCAGCGCCGACTCCTCCTTCAGCGCCACACCGGTAAGCTGGAGCCTCTGCGCCCGGTTCAGATACCCCGCGATCTTCCGGGCCGCCCGGTCATAACCCAGCCCCTCCGGCCGCACATTCGAGACGCAGTTCCGCTCCGCATCGCTGCGCCTCACTCGGGGAGCCCATGTGATGTACGCGCCCAGCGAATCCGGAGAGCTCAGCCCGGGCCGCTCCCCGATCAGCAAGAGCGTCGCCACCGCTCCGAGAACCTCGCCAATCTCGTCGCCGATCGCCACCCGCGCCTGCTCGGCAACGACCACTGGCCCAACCCGCCAGTCGGCGAGCATCGGAAGCAGGACATCGAGCACCGGAACGGCATGGCGCTCGACGGCGACCGCCGACAGCCCATCGGCGACGACGACTGCCAGCCGTCCCGGCCTGGGTGCCCCACTCAAGGCCCGGTTTTGGCCTTGAGTGGGCTCGCATGCCCCCTCAAGAGCTGCCCGCGACTCCGCCGATAGCCGCCGCCCCAGGTCCGGCCGCCGCAGATACTCCCCCCGGCCCCCCGCCGCGCTCCTCACCGAAAAAACCTCGAGCCCGCTCGAAGCGAGCTGCGGAACCAGCGTAACCGTGCTTAGTTGCGTGTGAACCGCATCGCGCGCTTCGGCCAGACACAGCGCCATGTCGAGCAATTCCGATGTAGCCAGGCTCATTCCAGCGCTGCGCAGCGCAACGCGCGCATTGGTGTATGCACGAAGCCTGTTGCGGTCGACAGACTCGCTCATGCGTTCAGCAACCCCTGCATCGAGAGCTGTCTGCGAACACCGCGCTCGAGCCACGCCTCGAACTCCGGCGCAGGACGAAGCCCGAGCGCCGAGCGCAGATACGCGATGTCGTGGAACGACGTGCTCTGGTAGTTGAGCATCACGTCGTCCGCGCCCGGAACGCCCATGATGTAGTTCACGCCCGCGACACCCAGCAGCGTCATGAGCGTGTCCAGGTCGTCGTCGTTGGCCTCGGCATGCGTCGTGTAGCAGACGTCGCATCCCATCGGCAGGCCGAGCAGCTTGCCGCAGAAGTGGTCCTCAAGGCCAGCACGCAGGATCTGCTTGCCGTCGTAAAGGTATTCGGGCCCGATGAACCCGACTACGGTATTGACTAGCATTGGCTGATATCGTCGCGCGACCGCATACGCCCGCGCCTCGCACGTCTGCTGGTCGACCCCGTGATGAGCGTTGGCCGACAGCGCGCTGCCCTGCCCGGTCTCGAAGTACATCACGTTCTGCCCGACCGTTCCATCCGCGCAGATAGCCCCGCGCCGCAGATCGAGACCCGCTTCGTAGGCCTCATCGAGCAGCGCCAGATTCACGCCGAACGATGTATTGGTCTTCTCCGTCCCGCCTATGGATTGGAACAGCAGGTCTACAGGCGCGCCGCGCTCAAGGGCCGTGAGTTGCGTGGTGATGTGCGCTAGCACGCAGCTCTGCGTCGGGATCTCATACCGCTCGCGGATCCGATCGACCATCCGCAGTAGCGTCGTAACCGTCGCCACGTTATCCGACACGGGATTGATGCCGATAACCGCATCGCCCGCTCCGAGCAGCAGGCCGTCGAGGATGGAGGCTGCAATGCCCGTCGGATCGTCGGTCGGATGATTCGGCTGGAGCCGAGAGCAGAGCGTGCCCGGCAAGCCGACTGTCGTGCGGAACCGAGTCACGACCCGGACCTTCCGGGCCACGAGCACCAGGTCCTGGATACGCATGAGCTTGGACACCGCCGCGACCATCTCCGGCGTAAACGCGCCCGCCAGACCAGAGAGAAGATCGCCCGAAGCCTCCTCGCCCAGTAGCCAGTCCCGGAACTCACCCACCGTGAAGCTAGCCAGCGGCGCGAAGGCAGCACAGTCATGCGAGTCCAGGATCAGCCGTGTGACCTCGTCCTCCTCATACGGGATGACAGCCCGGCTGAGGAACTCCGCCAGAGGCAGATCGGCGAGTGCCATTTGGGCCGCCACGCGTTCAGCGGCACTCGCAGCAGAGATACACGCCAGATCGTCTCCGCTCCGCGGCGGAGATGCCTTGGCCAGCAAGGTTCGCAGGTCCTCGAAGGCGTAGCTGATCCCCCGGATTGTGTGCCGATATGGCATCCAGCTTGTAGCATACCCGCTTGGACCTGACCCTCAGGGCGTTGGTGTCGAAGGCAATGCCTGCTGGGGACCCGCCGCAGTGGTCGGCTGCTGGCTGCCTGGCACTGTAGCTGGACCTGACGCAGGCGTCGAGTCTGATGCTGGTGCCGGACTCGGTGCTGGAGGTTGCTGGGCGGAGCTTCCCGTTACTACGTTGCTCCCACGGCGGGGTTGCCGCGCCGCTGCGGACTGTGCTTTGGGAGGCTGTAACGGCTCAGGCTGAAGGGTAACCAGGTTAACGACTGTGGGATCGTCCCTTAGCTTGACGTATAGCCCGCCACCCTCCGGATGCGGCACCGACAACTCGCTCCCCGGGAACCCGTCCGGTACCTGCACAGGGTGCGTGAACGCCGCATCGCCGGATACAGAGTCCAGCAGGAATAACCCTGACCCAGCCAGCAAACAGGGCTGGTCCAGGGCCGGGGGACACTTGAGATCCTGCAGATTCGGCAACCGCACGAGGGTGGCGAGGGGTTGCCAATCCCCCTTGGCACCCGTGCTGTCGATCATGCGAAAATGCAGCGGCCCGAACGCCGAGCTTCCGAAGGCTTTTGCAGGATTCAGCGTCGCAAGCGCGGTCTTCGAATCCTGCAGGGTAAGCGTGCCATCAGGAATGCTCAGCAGCGTAGAGTACAGGTCGTCTTCGGTCGCAACTTCGATCTTGTCATCACGCGAGAACGCCGCTGGTATTTGCGCCTTGAGGGAAAAGACTAGCTGGCTGTTCTGCGGTAACTCATGCTGGCCAGCAAGCTGGATGTTGGTAGGAGCCGTCCCAGGAGTCTCGATGTTCTCGCCCAGCAGGTTGACGCTGGGACGTGGCGCCTTAACGGTTGTCTGGATGCTCTCGGTTCGGTCGTCGCGAAGTATTACTGCAACGGTGACGTGGTCGCCTTGGGCAAGACCCTCGACAGCCTTGGGATCCTTGGTCGTGAGCACCAGTTCATCTCTTCCGTCCTGCCGCGAAAGCTTTCCTGGCTCAAAGCGGAGTCCACGAATCTCGACGTTTGCGACTTCGTCCAAACGGCTTCCGGTGAGAGTTCCTTGGACATCTCCCGCATGCAGGGCGAAGCCATCGAGGCGTCCCGCGGCGCTGAAGGAGCGCAGAGGAACCTCATCGGCTTTCGGTAGTCCGTACTGTTTGATGGACAGTGTGAGAGGTCCCGGCTGTTCCTCCTTCAGAGGCAAATTGACCTGGAGGCTGTCCGGTGCGGATAGCTTCCATTGAGCCTTCATTTCCTTGCCCTGAGAATTCCGGAACTGGATCGACTCGACACATGTTGCGTTGTCGCCGTTGAGGTGAAGCGTGTCGTCCCGGCCCACAACGAGCGCGTCCTGATCGGCGGGAGCGAGGTTCCACTTCTGCTCGCTGTGGCCCTGCAGGTGGAATGCCGGGCCTTCAAATGGCGTGAAGCCCCAAAATCCATGAATCGTTCCGGCAAGCGGGCCGTGAAGGGCGGTGCCGGCCTGATTAGCCTGTGCAAGGGCTTTGTTGTCGACCACCAATCCACCTTCAGCCGGATCTGCTTTGAGGGGGAATTCGAGCAGCTTATCACCCTGTTTGATCCGAAGCACCATATTCCGCGCGTAGCCGGTGGAGAAAACCAGTGGTGCGCCATCGGCAGGCAGGACAAGGGGATCTTTCGCAGCACAGAATATCTGCTTTTCATCGACCGGATGAAACGGTGGCGGCTGTGATGCTTCGACCGGCGGGAGGGCGACGACCAGCACCGACTTTGGATTATGGAAGGACGGAGCCGCGTTGAGTTTCAGATCGAGACCATTTTCATGGTGAATCGCTAGAGCTGGGATGTATTGATATTCTGCGGTGTGAAAGGAGTCCAGGATCCGCGCGATATCCATGATCGACGCGACGTAGGGGCTGTAATAGCCGAAGCTGGCCTGCGGCGTGAAGGTAGCCTGCATGCTGAGGTCGCTGGCAGGCCCTGAGGTCAGAGCGCCGACGATCGACATGCTATGGCCGTCGTTGAGAATGAGGCTGTCCTGCTTCTGCGTCAGGCAGGACGCCTGCTCCTCGACATCCTTTTCGAGACAGTCCTTGTCGAGCTTGATCCCGAGACTTCGAGCCAGAAGCGGCGTGACTTCTTTCAGCTTGCTTGAGTCGGTTGAATTCAGACTGCGCACGGCATCGAGATACGCATCAAGGCGAGTACGATCGAGGCTCGCTTGATTGAGGTCCTGGCTGGCGCGCACAAACGCTCCGGGACGACCGCGAACGGCGTTGACCAGAGTCTTGAAGTCACCCCCGGTTTCGGGAGCTAGAAACAGCAGGGCTTGCTGGGCACCTTCAGGAACCGTGATGTGAAGGCCCTCGACGGATTTCTTATTCCAGGTCTCTAGCTTGAAAAACCAATCTTCGGGGGGCGGATTAGTCGATCCGCGGAGGAAAGCCGCAACGAGCAAGTAATGCGCGCCTTGGTTTGCGGGAAAATCGGGGTAAATTAAAAGCTTGTCCCCTGTAGCGAGGTTCGGTACGGCCGTGATCGGCAGCGTTTGATCACCGCGCTTCACTTTCATTTCGATTCGCGGGCCTCGCAGATCGAAGGGAGCGGGGTCGGCGAATGTGCGGGCCGCAATAAGGCAAATGACGATGGCAAAAGAGCCGAACCGGCCAAATCGTAGGACCATAGAATCTATCTTAGCGATTCCCGAAGTCGTTGCGGTTGTGGTCTTCATGTGTCACGCACGGCACTGGCCGATAAGTCTCAGTGTTTCAATAGTTCAATGCTGAGGCGTAATCCCAGTTACAAACACACGCAGCACGGGGCGTCGTGGTGTTTTGCGAAAATCCGACGTTAGTCCGTCGAATCAATGGCTTGGGATACGGCGCGCGAACATGTGCCGTCTAGGCGACGAGAGCAGCTTCATGGTGATGTACATTGCAGGCACCAGAAAGACGAGCGAACCGAAGACCCACATCAGTGCTCCCGCAGCGGCCTGATCGGCAAGCGGGCTTATGGCAAAGATGTGGGACTGCTCCGCATAGCTGGGATAAAGAACACGTCCCGAGAAGCAGAGCATCGCGGAGATGGCGGTGTTGACGATGTCCGCGCTGAGCAGATAAGGCAGCAGCAGCCACTGTGAGCCTGAGTATCGGCTGGGCCAAGGCTGGATCACTGGCCACCAGAAGAGAATGCTCCCGAAGAGAAAGGACGCATGCTCGACTGCATGCCACTGCCAGGATGCGAGCGCGAGTTCGTACGCAGCGGGGATATGCCAGCCGATGTATGCAGCGTTCATAAGAATCCAGGCCACTCGGGGTGTGACAAGCAGCTTGAAGAAGCGCCGTAGCCAAGTGGTTCGAATGAGCGGCCCGAGAATTGGACGCACGAACCACCGCGGCAATCCGCGCAAAAGTGGCACTGTAGGCGCGGCAAGCACGATGAGCGGCGGCACGATGCACATCAAGATAAAGTGCTGAAGCATGTGCAGGAAGAGAAGCTGGCCGCTGAATGTGTCGATCGGCGAAGCAATTGCGAGAATGAGAAATCCGACCCCGGCGAGAAAGCAGCTCAGACGCCAACCGGGAAACAGGGCAGGGCGAGTGCGCCGAATCAGCAGCCACCCGCGCCAGTAGACGATCGCGGTGATCTCGAGCGACAGGCAAACCCACCGCGGGAAGCTCCAGGACAGGAAAAAGGAATGGAACATCTACTGCTTCGCCGAGGGTGGGTTCAGCCGTGCTGTAGGTGGTCCCGCTGCGTTGGTCGCCGGCAGCTGACCATGCGGATGGAGCGTCACCAGAAACTTGACCAGCGCAGTCGTCTCCGCAGGCGAGAGATTCTTTCCATACGCCGGCATATTTCCACCGCCCTGTAACACTTGACGGATGAGCTGATCTTCCGTGAGTCGCGTGGCAACGTCATCGAGTGCGGGTCCGCGCTGGCCGCCCACATGGTCAAGAGAGTGGCAGTTTCGACATTGCTTGGCCTGGAAGACGACGGCGCCCTGGCGCTCCACGGGGGACAGATCATGCAGGAATTTGTCTGGAACCGTGTCGCTACTCCAAGCGTCCATGATCGGGCTCCAGGGAGTGAACGTACCCAGATGAGTGAAGACTCCAAAGGCTACGGCAACGGTCGTGAGCACCAGAACCGCGACAGGCCGGCGATGCCAGCTCTTTTCTCCCTCCCCCGCGAAGAACGGCAATGCAACGAGGACGGCAATGGCGAGCAATGGCACAGTCAGGATGAATGGCGTCTCAAGTTCCGGCGGCAGATAGGCGAGAACGGCATAGAGCCAGAGGAAATAGAAGTCTGGTTTGGGTACAGTTTGAATGATCGTGGGGTCCGGTATTCCGGTCGGACCGTAAGGACCGAAAACCGCAGCGCACACCGCGACTGCCGCGAGAACAGCTCCGGAGAAAATTAGATCTTTCCAGAATGCTGCAGGAAAGAACGGAAATCCGTCTTCATGTGAAAGTTTGTGGTAGTCGGCCATGTAGGTAGCGCGGCGCACTGGCCGCCCAGGCATCGGCCAGTCATTGATGCCGAGCTTTAGCACCATCCAGACATGTAACGCGACAAGGATCAAGAGAGTACCAGGAATCACGAAGACGTGCAGGGCAAAAAACCGCGAGAGCGTAGCACCCGCGATAATCGGACCCCCAAGCAAGAGATGGACCAGCGGTGCGCCGACTAACGGCACCCGGCTTACGATGGAGGCTCCAATGCCCAGTCCCCAATATGCATCCTGGTCGAACCGCATGACTTGACCCGTAAATGCCATGCCTAGGGTCATGAGCAGGAGGAAGACGCCGATGATCCAGGTGAGCTCGCGAGGAAATTTATAGGCCCCGAAGAGAAACACCTGCGCCATATGGATCAGCACTACCGCCACCATGAAATTCGATCCCCAGAAATGCATCCCGCGGAGGAACCAGCCGAGCGGCAAATCGTGGTTGATCATCTGAAGGTTGTTCCAGGCGTTGGCGCCGGAAGGCACATAGACAATGGCCAGAAGGATGCCAGTAACGATCTGAAGTAACAGCAGCGTGAATGCGGCGCTGCCAAACACGTACCACCAGCTCGCAGTGTTGCGCGGGACCGGATGCAGCACTGCTTCCTCGACCGGCGCCTGCAGTTGAAGGCGGAATTCAGCCCAATTGTAGATCTGCTTTAACCAGCGCATGGGCCGCATCCTTTTTCGTTATTCAGTACGCGAAAGACGTTTTTTGCTTCCGTGGAGAGTGTGGGCATCTCTCCGGCGCTGATCTGGAGTTCGTTTCCCACAATCCTGTATTTGTATTCGAACATTCCGCGCTCGGGGGGGCCGGAAGCCCGTGATCCATCCGCGTAGTAGACGCCGCCGTGGCAGGGGCACATGAAAAGTCCCGACTGCGGGAACCAGCGGACGGGACATCCGAGATGCGCGCAGTTAATTGCAAAGACCTGGAAGGTGGTTGGATCGACATGCCTGACCCAGCAGGGGATTTTTGCTGTGTCGCCATCCCAGGGGTCGTGATCGGGATTTTCGTAGGTGGCGAGCCGTGTTTCGCCCATGGGGAATTGATCGACCGACCCCAGCGATATCCACGAGTTATACGCCCCCTTGCGCTTGACCGGACCTAGCAGATATCTGACCACAGGTACGGCAACGGCGACCCCGACTACGGCATTGATGAACACGCCAAGCTTGAGGAGCATCCAGCGGCGGGATACGGCACGAGGGTCGTCCTGAGTAATTTTCTCTTCTTCCTTGACGAGGTTGGTCATATTGCTTCTCTCAATGGGCATACGGCTGGCCAGGAGTCGGGCTGCGCTGCGATCCAAGCCAGGCTACAAGATCAGCGATCTCCTGTTCCGTCAACGGATGACCGGCGACATCCCCCTGCCAGTTCGGATGGGCGACGTCGGGACGTCCGGCCACGATGATCGTGCGCAGCGTCTGATCATTTACGAGCGCTAGATACGTCGGGTCGGTCACCTTACTGTTTGCCTGCTCGTGACACCGAGCGCAAGCCGCTTGGTATGTGGCCTGACCATGAGATGGGTCTCCGGCAGCAGTGGCTGCGTACGACGGAGGCTTTTCGCCGCTCAATGAATCTGGCTTTCGCCATGCAGTCCGCATTCCGTGCACCAGCGCATCTATCTGCGCATCAGTCAGAAAACCGCCAGCCGCCAGTCCAAATGCAGGCATCTGGGTACCGGACTCGCCTCCCGAGATAATCTTGTGAATGGCCGCATCATCGACCCACGACTGATAAACCGGATTGGCGAGATCGTAGGCGGCACCGTTTTGCCCGTCTCGTCCGTGGCATCCCGCGCAGTTCTCGCCGTACAGAGTAGCAAAGTCGGTTACAGATTCCGGGCGCGGTACTTCCGGCCCCGGCTTCGGTGCGCCCGGCATCTGGTTGCACCCGGCCAGCAGCAGAAGTAGTGCTGTACCCGCGAGCCCCTGCACTTTCATTTGCGGTCATCCTCTTTGTGCTCTTGTACGAGCCCGGGAGTTTCAATTCCCATTCGCATAAGAAACGGGAGGGATTGCGTCGTCCGGATTCGTTCCTGCCGGGCAACAACGACTCCGGCGACAACGCCAAAGCATACCTGCGAGATAAGGAACCATCCCCAGGCGATATGCTCATCGAGCACGGGATTCACGACGCCCATGACTGAATGGAGCATGCCCGTCCATAGGACAGGTGCAATGACTCCGCCAAGAAGGATCGGGCGGCGCGGCAACATCGGGAGCATAGCTCCGTAGAGCAAGCCGACCAGAACGCAGGCCGTCCAATGGATGACGTTGGCAACGAGAAGGCCCTGCCAGTGGAATGCGGCGATATCGGCTGTTGTTGGATTCCGCCAGTTGGCTACGCCGGCGCCTCCTAGCAGATTGACCGGATACCAGATGCTGTGTTGCGCGATGAGGCCGTAGAGAAGAGCCGGCGGGATCATGGCAACGCCTCCGGCGAGTCCACCCTTGATGCCGGAGATGATCGGATAAGTCTCGACCGGCAGGTGTGCTCGATCACCTTCAGGGATAACAATCCTTTCGACCTCCCGGCGCGTCGTCTCGATCGGGATATGCTCAACAACGACCGGAATGTCTTCGTGCACCTCATGCGGAAGGACCAGCCGGAACCATCCCACTGCGCCGCAGACCATCAAGATCCCGCCAAGCACAGAGATCCACGGACTGGTGACCAATCCGGCAAACAGCAGAGTTGAGCCGAATGCCAGAACAATCGGCCAGGCGGTGGGTGCCGGCAGATGGATCGTCTCTGTATGGCTTCCGGGTTTTTGCTGCTCATTCATATCGTTCCTCGCCAAACCCCCGCGGTCATCGCCCCACGATGTACACCACAGTAAACACGACAACCCATACCGCATCCACGAAGTGCCAGTAGAGTGCCAGTACCTGGACCCGCTCGGAGTGCTCATGCTTCACATGTCCGGTGAGAGTGAAAAGCAGGACGATTGTGAGCATAATAAGACCAACCACGACGTGGGTTGCGTGCAGGCCGACAAGTGAGTAGAACGTCGTCCCGAACAGGTTGGTGCTGATGGTTAGGCCGTCGTGGTAGATCAGCTTGTGCCACTCGATCCCCGTGCCGATGAGGAAAATCGCGCCCAAAGCTATGGTTGCCGCCCACCACAGGCCGAATGTTTTGAGATTGTTGCGCTCGATTGCTCGCTCTGAGAGAAAGATCGTGATGCTGCTCGAGAGAAGGCAGATCGTGTTGACTATGGGTACGTCAAGCACTTGCTGCGGCGTAGGTCCATAGAGGCTTTTGCCGATGTAGTAAATGTAAGCAATAACGAAGATGGTAAAGATGGCCGACTCGGCGATGATGAGGCCATACATGCCGATGCGGCCCTTGTAGGGCAAATGCCATTCTTGTTCAGGGCTGGTGGCAACTAAAGGGATCGCGTTCATTTTCGATCGGTCCAATCAGTCATTAGTCGTACTTCCAGTCGGGGTTTTCGGGATGCTTCAAATCCCACAATGGGCGCCAGCTGCGGACAACCGGATCAGTGGCAAAGTTATAAACAGGAGGTGGTGAGGTCGTAGCCCACTCGAGCGTCCATGCATCCCAGGGGTCATTTCCAGCGATCTTGCCTTTGAAAAGCGACGAGATCAGGTTGTACGCGAAGATGAGCACGGCGATACCCTGAATCAACCCACCAATGGAGACGACCAGATTGATATTTTGCCATCCGCGGTCGGCGGGATAGGTGTAGATCCAGCGAGGCATCCCCTCAAACCCGACGAAGTGCATGGTGTCGAAGGTGAGGTGAAATCCGATGAAGAAGAGCCAGAAGTGCCATTTCCCTAGCGTCTCGCTCATCATGCGACCGGTTGCCTTCGGGAACCAATAGTAGATGCCCGAGAAGACCATGAAGACGATAGCGCCCACCAGGATATAGTGGAAATGCGCAATTACAAAGTAGGAGCCATGAAGCTGCCAGTTCCATGGCGCGATGGACAACATGATTCCCGTAAGCCCCGCGCACAGGAATTGAAACAGAAATGCAATGGCGAAGAGCATCGGCGTAGCGAAACGTATCTTGCCGCCCCACATGGTTGCCAGCCAGTTAAAGATCTTGATGCCGGTCGGGATACCCACAAGTTCGGTTGAAAGAACGAAGAAGGCATTGCCCGCCGACGTCATTCCAATGGTGAACATGTGGTGCGCCCAGACACTGACGCTGACGAACGCGATGCCAATAATAGCCGCTACCATGGCGGGATATCCGAAGAGGGCCTTGCGAGAAAAGACCTGAATGACCTCGCTGGCGATGGCAAATGCGGGAAAGACCAGCACATAGACCTCGGGATGTCCGAAGATCCAGAAGAAGTGCATCCAGACTGTAGCGGAGCCTCCGGCCTGAGTATCGAAGAAATGGCCCCCGAGATAACGATCGATCAGCAGCATGACCTGTGAGGCTGTGAGCGGCGTGATAACGATAAGGACAAAGGCGCCGTCAACGAACATGACCCAGCTGAACAGCGGCATGCGCATCAACGTCATACCTTTACACCGCATCGAAATGACTGTAGCGATGATATTGATTCCGCCGCCGATGGTTCCGAAACCGGTGACGATGAGCGCGAGAGCCCAATAGTCAGTGGCATGCCCAGGTGAGAAGGCTTTCAAGGTCAGAGGCGCGTAGGCCCACCACGTGACGTCCGGTGCGCTTCCCGTTCCGTAAAGGCCTGGCCCGCCGATGAAGCTGTAATAAAGAAACAGGCCGCCAAATAAAGTCAGCCAGAAGCTGAAGGCGTTGAGGCGCGGAAACGCCATGTCGCGCGCGCCAATCTGCAGTGGGACGATATAGTTCGCCCAAGCGAAGACGAGGGGCATGCCCACCAGGAACACCATGGTGGTTCCATGCATGGTGAACAGGCGATTGAACGTCTGGGGCGATACAAAATGATTGTTCGGCACTGCGAGCTGGATGCGGATGAAGATCGCCTCGGCGCCCCCGACCAGAAGAAAGAAGATGGACATCATCATATACATCAGGCCCAGCTTCTTGTGGTCTACCGTGGTCACCCACGAGTGCAGCGTCTCGAGCAGTGTGTGCTCGCGTTCGCGGGGCGGCGTCAAATCTAGAGCGCCATGAATTGGAAGAGTCTGGTCCGCCATCGTTTTTCCTCTATTTCAACGTTTCGAGGTAATTTGTGACCTGGTCCAGCTGGTCTTCGCTTAGCTGCATGGCCGGCATCAGGCAACCGGGTTTGATCGTATTAGGGTCCTTGATCCACTGCCTAAGGTTGTCTCTTGTATTCGGAATCATGCCCGACGCAAGCGTATCGCGGCTCATCAGGTGGGTAAGGTCAGGGCCGAATCGGCCGGTAGCCGCCGTACCCTGGACAGCATGGCAGTTCATGCAGGCCTGCGTTTCAAAAACATGCCGGCCCGCCACGACCGACGGGTCCTGGATCCCCGGTTTGGCTTGGTTGGCGAGCCATGCAGCGAACTGCTCGGGCGTATCCACGTAGACCCGCAGCAGCATATTCGCGTGCTGGACGCCGCAGAATTGCGCGCACTGTCCCACGTACAGACCAGATTGCAAAGGATCAATCCAGGTGTCGTTGGGATGATTCGGAATGAGGTCTGTTTTCCCGGCTAGCTGTGGAACCCAGAAGCTGTGATCGACATCGGCAGAAAGCAGCTTGATGTAGGTCGGAGTGGGATGATCTGTGCTGCTGAGTGGAACATGCAGTTCATTCACTGCCACAAAGTCCTGTCCGACTAGACCCTGTTTGGGATAACGGTACTCCCACCAGAACTGGTGTCCGACGGCTGTCACCTCAAGCGCAGCCGTAGGCATTGGCGCGTCCTGGATGGCAAATATCACCCGCGCAGTTGTGAGAAAAAGCACGACAACAATGAGGATGGGTATAACAGTCCAGGCCAACTCGACCTGGTTGCTGCCGTAAACCTGTGCTGGCTCACTCTCGTCATCACCGGTACGCGCGCGATACCGGATGATCACGTAGGTGAGCAACCCGGCAACCGCGACAAAGATCGCGGCTGTTATCTCAAGGATGAAAAACGAAAGGTGATAGATCTGGGTCGCCGGCGTCGAAGCCGGCGCAAAAATGCTGGGTGTGGCTTGTGGACCCTCGGCCATTGCATGACCGGAGAGAGCAAGTGCGGAAAAGACCGCCAACCGCGCAATCCGCTCTACTCGAAGCCATTTCGGAAGCATTCTTCTGGTCCTTTCCCTTTCAAGGTTTCCAGTGCAGTTGCTAATAGCCGAGCAAGTTGCGTTGCAGGATCGAAGAACTATCTTAACTCTTTTTGTGAAAGTTTCTACTGTAAGGAGATTGCCCCGTTGTTGCCGGGGTGGCAAGTTTTTTAGACTGCTCTTGGCAACAGCTGCTTCACCCGTGCTGCAAGGCTCGCCAGGTCCGGTCCGTTGGCAAAAGCATTCAATGCGAATCGGTGGACGACCGTCATTGAGAGGAGGCGATAGCCCAGATCTAGATTTCGGTAAAACCAACGCGCCGCCGAGGTCGAGATGCCGAGATCGGCTCGGACGGCCGCGGTATTCCGGACAAACTCCGCGTGAGCAGGAATTCCATCTTCGAGATCTCGTTCAATCGCGGCGGCTGCGGCCTGTCCGCTCACAATTGCAAAGTAAATTCCCTCACCCGTCAGAGGATCCACGAATCCTCCAGCATCCCCAGCCAGAAAAATCCTGCCACTGAGATAGTTGTGCTGTGCCGCCCCGAACCCTGCATATTGGCCGATCATGTCCTCGGCATCGACATCACCTGATCGGCTGCGAATGTACGCTGAGAGCCGCGCCCGATCGATCCTCTCCCCCGCGGCACAGGAATAAAGGCCGATGTTGAGATGATTGCCCTTTGGAAACACCCATCCATAGCCACCCCGAACCGGTGCAAAGTCAAACACGAGGTCCTGACTCGAGGCATCCGGCAACGGCACTGTTGCCTCCAGCGCGAAGGCCCGCCAGAACCAGCCGGAGCCCATACCAGTGAGTTGCCTCACGCGGCTGTGCACTCCATCGGTGCCCACAAGAAAGCGCGTACGCAGCAGCTCGCCATCGACCCAGAGCGTTACTCCGGATGCCTCTTGCGTGATCGTAGTTATGGCACTAATGCGCCGAAACTGCGCGCCCGCCGCGATTGTCTGGCGAACGCAGAAATAATCGAATTCCTGGCGAACCGTCATGAAGCAAAATGCAGAGCGACGGCACAGGATGGCGGCGCGCCCCGCATCACGTTCTACCCGAATCTGTGCAATTCGCTGCCGAACCACAGGTTCAATGGAATATCGAAGCGCCTTGACAGTCTTGACGGTGAGACCGCCCGCGCAGGCCTTCTGTCGGGGAAAATCCGACTTGTCGAGCAGCAGCACTTCACGGCCGTGCACAGCCAGGTCATAGGCTGCGGCGCAACCGGCTGGTCCGGCGCCAACAATGATCGCATCCCAGGTCTTCATGTACTGCAATCAGTTTTAGCAGGCTGGGCCACTGTTTCACTCGATCGTCGTAACTGGCACGCGAATCGACGCGCGATAGCGGTCGCCCCGATATCGCGAAACGGCCGCTTCAATCGGCGTTTCTTGCGCAGTGAGAATAATGCGACTGATGGACAGCACACTCGCCTTGCGAGGTATGGTTAACAACTCGGATTCCTCGCGAGTGGCCGGAAAAGCCTCAATTGTCTCGTCCGCATAGCCAACACGAACCCCATAGCGCTCGCGCAGTGTGTGATATAGGGAATGCTTGCCGAAATCGATGCGATCGAGTCCCGGAAAATGACGTAGCGGGACGTGGGAATCCTCCAGTGCCATGGGAATGCCATCGGCAAGCCGCAGCCTCCGTAGACGCATCACCTTCTCGCCTTCATCGAGCTTGAGCTTTTCCATCAAATCACCCATCCCCATCACCACAGACTGCTCGAGCAATTGGGAGCTCGGTTTCATCCCCCGCCGCCGCATGTCCTCGGTAAAGCCCTGCAGATGAAGTATGTTTTTCTCGAGCTTTGGGCGACTGACGAAGGTTCCGCGCCCCTTTTCGCTGTAGGCGTATCCGTTTGTCTTCAATCCGTGCAGCGCCTGCCGCGCGGTCATGCGGCTCACTTGGTAGGCGCGGGAAAGCTCCTCCTCGGACGCGAGCGGGTCTCCCTCCGAGAGTTCGCCAGATTGAATCCTTTCCATCAGGGCGCGTTGAATCTGGTAATACAGCGGTATGAAGCCATTTTTATCAAGGGGCTGCACCGCGGATTGTTCGTGTTGGCGCCTGCTGAAGTTATTCTTTGCCACAGATCATCCTCGCTCGCTGATCGGCAATCAGCCGCTTGTCGTATTCTTTAGGAGCTGCCGTACAGGTGATTGTGAGCGGCAGAGCTAGTTTTTCATGATTCCCGATTGCCTTCGCGGGTCGCTGATAGTTTCCTGCCAGGCCCCGCCTGGAGACCCACTCGATGATGTCGACACATTGCGTCGCATCGCCGCATCGGTGGTGCGCGGGGGAGCGGGTGGACTGCGCGCCAACGGTATCGACTGCATCCTCGCTTTTCGGCAAGAGACCGGGGTGCCAATCATCGGCATTCAGAAGCGTCGGATCTTCGGCGAGATATCGATTACTCCAGATTTCGCTTCGGCCAAATCCATTGCAGATGCCGGCGCTGACATCATCGCTCTTGATTGCACGATGAGCCGTTCCCCGGCGGCAGAGCCGTGGAAAGAGGTGCTCGGTAAAATTCAAGCCGAAATAGGTAAGCCCGTATTGGCAGATATCGCCACTCTGCGAGAGGCGCTTGATGCTCAGGACTCGGGGGCGGATGCGGTCGCAACCACTCTCTATGGCTTTACTCCGGAAACGGCGCAGTTTCGAGCGGTGAACTGGGAACTGATCGAACGCCTGATCCACGCCCTTCGCGTGCCGCTGATCGTCGAGGGTCACATTTCTCAACCCGAAGAAGTCAGACGGGCAATTGATTTGGGCGCCTACGCTGTCGTAGTCGGCTCCGCGATCACGCGCCCGGAATCGATTACCGCACGCTTTGCTGCTGCCCTTCGTGTCTGATCTCCGGCGTGCCGGATCTCCTGCGCTCATTTTCTTAACCTTGATGAGTGGGTGGAACCGAGCCAACGTATACGGGCATGTGTAATCTCCTGACTTTTTACTCGTAATTCGGTACAGTTGTCTATACATCATGTTAACTTTGCGCAGGATCTTGTAGCAAGAATAAGTCCACGAAAGCAGAACAGGGGAACCGGAAACACATGTATCGTACCTACCCTCACGCGATGCTTCAGGAAATTTACGAGCAGCCGGACGCCCTAGCGGCGACCATCGCTCACTACGCTCCTGAAGGAGGGCTTCGGGCGGAGATGTTTCCCGGCGTCGCGGAGATCTTTCGCGGGCGGCAGCGCCTGGTAATCGCCGCGAGCGGGTCAAGCCGGCACGCCGGACTGGCAGGCGAAATCATGCTCGAGGACCTGGCGGGCCTTGTGGTTGACGTGGAATATGCCAGTGAATACTCCTATCGCTCCACCTACACTCTGCAGGACCCTGGTGTGCTGGTGATCTCGCAATCAGGCGAAACCGCCGACACGCTGGCCGCGCTGCGCGAAGCCAAATCGCGCGGCCTCAAGACGGCAGCAATAACCAACAATCCCGACTCAACCATGGCCAGGGAGGCGGATTCCTCGCTGGCCACCATAGCCGGCAGAGAGAGGGCCATTCCTGCAACGAAGAGCTTTACCACCCAGCTTTGTGTTCTTTATTTGCTGACGCTCTATCTGGCGAGGCTGGGGGGCCGCATGACAGCGCAGACGGTTTCAGCGCACCTGGAACAACTCGAGCGTTTGCCGACCCTCTTGGCCGAATCTCTGGAGCTCTGGGAGCAGTTGATCAAAGAGGTCACCCAGGGCACGCGAACAGTGAGCGGCTTCTTGTATCTTGGCCGCGCGATTCACTACGCCATTGCGCGGGAAGGCGCCCTCAAAATGAAAGAGTCGGCCTATATTCAGGCCGAAGGATATCCGGCAGGTGAGCTCAAGCACGGGCCGAACGCTTTGGTAAGCCCCGACGCCCCGCTGGTGGTGCTGGCCACCCGCGATGACTCGGACCCCGACTCCGTCCTGCGCTACCAAAAAACGCTGCAGTTAATGCGCGACATGCATGCGCAGGGGGCGACAATCTTCTCCATTGCCAGTCAGGGAGACCAGGAGGCGGCGAGCCTCAGCCGATACTCGGTCTCTGTGCCTGCTGTAACTGAGTTCCTCCTGCCGTTGCTTGAAGTCGTTCCGCTTCAGCTGTTCGCCTACTTCACGGCCGTTCTTCATGGAGTGAATGTGGACGCCCCCCGCAATCTGGTGAAGGCTGTCGTACAGGAGTAGTGCGTGTCAGGGCTGAGTGCGACCCTCTTCTGCGGTTTGCGGGGAGTAACATGAACTTATGGCAGAGTTGGAAGCGATCCTGAATCTGTGGACAGAAGAACAGCAAAGAGAGCAAGAAGTCTGCTTGGCGACTGTGGTGACAGTTGAAGGCTCGTCCTATCGGAAGGCGGGGGCGAGGATGCTCATCACCAGGGGGGGCCGGCGGGTCGGGACGATCAGCGGAGGCTGCCTCGAGGCGGAGGTCCAGAAGAAGGCATGGTGGCTGACTGAGTCCGGTCCGGCAGTGCAGCGCTACAGCAGCTTCTACGACGAGGACTCCGAGATGCCTTATGGACTCGGCTGCGGAGGAACGGTCCACGTCCTGCTGGAGCGGGGCGAGGCTGCGGATCGCGTGCTGGGCGCGCTCAATCAGAGCTTTCGCTCGCGTAAGAGCGTGGTCATTCTATCGGCGATCGACGCCAAGGCTTGCGGGCAGGTTGGGACACGGTTTGCCTTGAATGACGAGGGCGGGCTGTTGTTCGGGTCTGCCGATGGTCCAGAAGCGATGGATCTGGCGAAGCAGGCACTTCGCAAAAAGCAGTCGTTGTGGGATGGCGGTTTTTTTGCTGAGTATGTGGCGCCCCGGGTGGGGCTGCTGGTGGTGGGGGCCGGGGACGATGCCATGCCCCTGGTGGAGTTCGCCGGCAGGCTCGGCTGGGACACCACGGTCGTCGACGGCCGGTCGCATCTGGCCACGCGGGAACGATTCCCCATGGCCAACCAGGTACTGACGGCCAAGTCGCCCGAGCAGTTGGCCGTGACGGAGCGTGACGCGGCCGTCATCCTCACCCACAGCTACGAACAGGACCGCGCTGCGCTGAAGGCGCTGCTGCCGAGCGCCGCTGGATATCTCGGCATCCTGGGGCCGCGGCAGCGGACGGACCGCATGCTTGGGGAAGTCGGTCCCGATCTGGGGCTCACTGTCGAGGAGTGCCGCACACGGCTGCGTTCTCCTGTGGGGCTGAAGATCGGAGCCACGGATCCGGTGAGCATCGCTCTTGCCATCATCGCCGAGATCTATTCAGTGATGGAGGGGACAAGCGCCAAGCCAGCCGCAAGAGAGGGAAGCCAGACAGCCATTCATGCCTGAAGTTCCGGGTGGCGCTGCATACCGGAGTGCATTTTGATCTTCGAAGGGGGCCCCCTCCCCCCCGCATCAGTTATGTAACCCATTCATTTAATTACATTTAGCCTATACCTCGTCTGTAATCCATTCATTGCAGAGGCCTTATAGCTATCTCATCAGAAACAAATGACTTATCAGCAATCCTTCGGAGTATCGTTTTCCAAAATGGAACAGCCCGGCCGCATCCGCAACCGGACCGATATCTGTCTCTATTCTTATTTTAGCTGTTTCGGGGAAATTCTCGGCCACGTAAAAAGCAGGGATCAGGGAACAGGGTGTAGGGCAGCCTGCCTGAAGTCGATTGCTGTCTTTCGTGGGCCCTGGTCTGAATCTGGCGCGGCGAACGAAACGCCTCACGGTTTCTCCGCTGGGTGGTGATCGAAGCTGATGACGCGGGTGACCTTCCAGGTGCCGTCTTTTTGCTGCTGCCATAGGGTAATGAATCTGGCTTCACCTATGTTGCCGGGATCGCCGGGGTGATGGAAGCGGTGGACGCCGATCTCGACGGCTCCGTAATTGGCGATGGGATAGACCTCGAGGGTTCCGGGGACGAGTTCCCGAGTGACTTTGCCGCAAATATTGTTCTTGATAGCGTCCACGAACACCTGACGGCCGATGGCCAGGCCCGTCTTGTCGTGGTAGAACTCGAGGTCTTCGGCAACCAGCGAGCCCAATGTCGTCAGGTCGCAGTGATTGTAAGCATCGAAAAGCTGCGTATCGAGCGACTGAATGGTCTTGAAGAGCTGATCGGGCGCGACCGCGGTCTGCGCATGGGCTCTGGTGGAAGGCGAAGCCAACAATAGGGTGAAGGCCAGCAGAAGGAAGAGCGCCTTTTTCATGTACAAGAACTCCGGAGCGGGGATAGCTCTCTCTACGCGTGCTCAGGAGGCATGGTTCCGGAATTGTGACGGAAGGGACTACGCTTAGCGCACGCGAATCTCAGACGAGAAGACTTTTTGAGCGCAAAGGCGCCAGGACGCACTCAAGGATCGGGCGCTCACGTGTTGCTTACTTCCGTGTTGCCGGTGATACGTTCACTTCGAATTTCGAGCCATTGATGGCTAGGGCAATCGTCCGAAAAGCTGTAGAAGCCGTGGGTTTCCTGTTGCGACTTCGGCCTCGGAAACGGGATCGAGATCCATGAGGCTAACCCTTGCGCCCGCAACTGCATGAAGGCAGTTGCGACGGGATTAAGATGGAATCACAATGGGCAAGGTGCGTTGCAGAGCCATGATCGTGGCTGGCATTCTGCTGGCGTGCTGCGCCTGTGCGTCTGCTCTCGATCCATCGCTCGACGTCAGCCAGTATGCGCACACGTCCTGGAAGATGCGCGACGGCTTTACGAAAGGAGCGATCTGGCCCATCGCGCAGACGCCCGATGGCTATCTCTGGCTGGGCACGATGTTCGGATTGCTTCGCTTCGACGGCGTCCGCGCTGTGCCGTGGCATCCGCCTGGCGGCCAGCAGCTCCCCAGCGATTGGACTTATTCCCTCTTAGTGGCGCGCGACCGCACACTTTGGATTGGCACGCGCAAAGGGCTGGCCAGTTGGAAGGACGGCAGGCTCACCCAGTATCCGGAACTTGCCGGAGATTCCGTCTTCTCACTTGTTGAAGATCATGAGGGCACAGTATGGACAGTGGCCGCGGTATTCGCGACCTCCCCTGCCAAGTCGAGGCTGTGTGCTATCCAATCCAGCCGTATTGAGTGCTATGGCGAGAATGAGCCGTTTCACAAAGGTCTTGAGTGGGTCTACGAGGACAGCAGGGGCAATCTCTGGGCAGGTGGCCACGACGGCGTATGGCGATGGAAGCCTGGGCCGCCGCAACACTATGACGTCTTCAACGCTCCCAACGGAGTTAGCGTGGCGGTCGAGGGGGACAACGGAGCGTTGGTTCTGGCGCAGCACGAGGGACTCGCACAGCTCGTGAACGGGAAACCCGAGAAGTACACCCTCCCCGGTATCGATTTCCAGTTCACTCCGCAACGCCTGTTTCGCAGCAGCGACGGAAGCCTGTGGATCGGAACAGCGGACCGCGGCCTGATCCACGTTCACCAGGGACGCGCCGATTGGTTCGCTCAAACCGATGGGCTATCCGGCAACGACGTAATGAACATATTTGAAGACCGGGAAGGCAACGTCTGGGTAAGCACCGCGAACGGACTCGACCGCTTTCGTGAGTATGCTGTACCGACCGTGTCCTCCAGGCAGGGGGTGGACGGGATCACCTGGTCGGTGCTCGCCGCCAGGGACGAAAGCGTCTGGCTCGGCTCCCCCGTCGGAGTGACCCGATTGAAGGACGGGCAGGTGACGATCTATAGCTGGCCGCACCCGGAGGAGCGAGCTTCGGCGGAGCTGATACCGGGTCCTGCGAAGAACGGGGCGCGGATTGTAAGCACCAGCGGATTGCCGGACCGAGTGCAATCGCTCTTTGAAGACGATGCCGGCACAATCTGGGCCACCACGTCCAAGGGCGTTGTCCGCTGGGACGGGAGCCGGTTTGTCCCTCTCAACGGTGTCCCCGGTGGAGAGGTGTATTCCATCGCAGAGGATCTCGCAAGAAATGTCTGGATGAGCAGCCGCGATAACGGCCTGTTTCGCGTCCCGCGGAACGGTCAAATTGAACAGATTCCATGGTCCCGATTGGGGCACGCGGACTACGCCCTCGCGATGGCGGCTGATCCCGTGAAGGGCGGCATGTGGTTCGGCTTCCCGCGAGGCGGCATAGCCTACTTCAACGACGGGCTGATCCGCGCCTCCTACACCTCATCAGATGGGCTGGGCAAAGGCCTCGTCAAAGAGCTTCGCTTCGGAACGCGGGGCGCGCTGTGGGTGGCGACCGAGGGAGGGTTGAGCCGCTTCAGAGACGGCCACATTACGACACTCACCAGCAGGAACGGATTGCCATGCGATACGGTGCACTGGTCGGTCGAAGATAATGTTCATTCCGTATGGCTCTACATGCCTTGCGGGCTGGTGCGGATTGCGCGATCGGAATTGGACGCATGGGTAAGTGATCCAAAACATACTGTCCAGACCACGCTTTACGACATCTCGGACGGAGTAAGTCTTTTCCCGGCGGTTGGCGGCTGGGGTCCGCGTGTTTCGAAGTCCCCGAACGGAAAGATATGGTTCCCGGGTCCCGACGGCGCCAGCTTCATCGATCCGCAGCATCTGCCGTTCAACAAACTGCCGCCGCCGGTGCACATCGAGCAGATCACCGCTGACC
>JAFAKX010000051.1 GCA_019234945.1 Silvibacterium sp. | reverse complement strand
CCAGAGTCTTAATCACTGAGGCATCGGTGCGCTTCTGGGCAGGCTGGCGGAAGATATTGCGCTGGCCGTTGGTGAAGTCGGTCTCAAATGGATCGCCCTGGGGTACTCCCTTCTGTCCCACCGCTATTAACGGTACGGTGAAGCAATCGGCGTTCAGTGCCGCGCTCTTTGGAGTGCCGTCGTAGAATGCGCCGGAGCGGCCGGTCACAGCGTTCTTGGATGTGCATCCCGGAGCCAGCGGAACGATCGGGTTCGTAATGCCGTTGAAGGTGCTGTAGTAGAGGCTGCCGACGGCGCCTGAGAAGTCGATGATGCTGTACGGCTGTCCGCTCTGGATGATCGCGATGCCGTTCAGCGACCAGTTATTCAGGATCTTGCCCGAGAGTGCGTTCTGGTTGAAGAACGGCGGCAGATAAAATCCATAAGTAAAGTTCAGGACATGCTTGCGGTCGAAGTCGGCCAATCCATAGCCGCTCTGGAGATTGTTGGGGTCGTTTCCGTTGTAGAAGAGTCCGAGGGCGCTTTGCTCGTCGGTCGCCTTTGCGTAGGTGTAAGAAACGCCGGCCTGGAAGTTGTGGCTGAGGCGCTTTTCCACGTGCACCTGTAGAGCGTTGTAGGTGGAGATGCCGGCAGCGGTGTAGGACTCGGACTCGGACGAATAGCCGATGTAAGGAACGCGCAGGTCGACGTTGCCGCCTTCGTAGTTCTGCTGCATGTTGCCGTAGGTGCAGGCCGCATCCAGGTTGACGCAAATGGGGAAGAAGGTGTTCGGGTCGAGGACGGTATAGCCATAGCTGAATGACTGCTGTGCCGGGCCGCCTGTATGGGTCGGGCTGGTCGGGCTGGCAATCTTCGCCTGGTTGAAGGGTAGGGGAATGACCTGGTGACGGCCGACATTGCCGACGTAGCCGACTTCGATGGCCAGATCGTTTCGGGGCTGCCACTGTATGTCGAGCGTGTAGTTGATGGAGTAGGGCAGCTTGTTCTTGCGGTTATAGACGCCGAGGGTGAAAGGCTCCGCGCCCTGGATGAGCTGGGCCGCGTTGGGAAGGTAGTTGATCAGATCAGCCGCGCTGGGGTTGGAGGGTGGTGCCGAGCGCGTAGGTCCCCAGGGATTGGCCAGGTTGTAGTCGAGCTGGGAGCCCTCGACAGGAGTAAAGGGCGCGAGGCCGCAGACGGGAATGTAGAAGTTGTAAAGGAAGCTGGTGTTGCCGTAAGGCGATGCGCTGTAGGGGCAGTTTTGATGAGTGACGAACGGCGGGGTCTGGGCCACGCCAAAGGGCCCGCCGGAGATTTCGCCTGCGGCGTATCCGGGCGAGAAGTAGGTAAAGAGCTCACCGCGGTCGTAGTAGAAGCCGGTTCCACCGCGGACCACCAGCTTGCTGTTGAACGCGTGCGGCTGATAGGCGAAGCCAACGCGGGGTGCAATGCCCCACTGGCGTCCGGTGAGGGTGGTGTTGCTAACGGCTTTAGTGCCGTTCTTGTTGTTGCCGGCAATGATGAATCCGGGCGCAGTGATCATGTCTGATCCCGGGGCGTAGTTGTATAGATCTGGCTCGAAGTTATAGATGCGCCCGTATTTTTCGGTCAGGCCGCCATTCCAGTCATAGCGCAGTCCGGCTGTAATGCTGAGGGTGGGCAGAAGCTGGTACTTGTCCTGGATGTAAAGGCCCACCTGATTGGCGCGGTAGTAACGGTTGGCGTCGCCCTGAAGAAAGGTGGTTGCGACGAAGCCGTTCGTGGTGTAGGGAGTGACCCAGTTCATTGCGTAGGTGGAGAGATCTGGTGTTGAGACATTTCCCTTGTCGGTGCGCAGATCACGAACATTGAGCTGGGTGTAGGCATAGTTGCCTCCGAAGGTAATGGAGTGCGGGCCTTTGGTCCAGATCGCGTTTGCGGAGGGCATAAAGCGGTTTTGGAATACGCCGGTGAAGGGACCCTGGCTCGCCGCGCTGGGGCCGATGTTCAGCGGAATCTGGGGCAGGCCGAGACTCGAGCCGTAAGAGCCGAGAATGTCAATGATGGTGATCCCCGGGAAGTAGGTGCCGAAGGACGTAGTCATGCCCGCGATGGGACTACCTGCCTGGCCGGGCGCCCATAGCTGCTGATTGGTGTTATAGGCCTTCTCCCGCAGGAAGCCGAAGGTTTCTGTAAGGCTCAAATTGGGTTTCAGTGTCTGAACATTGGTAATGGTGGCTACCTGGGAGCCGCTATCCATGTAGACGGTGAAGCCGGGAACGCTTGAGGTCCCGTAAGGCGCCCAGTTGGGATCGTGCTGGTAGTAGTACTTCGCGGAGAGAGTGTCTTTGGGGCTCGCGTTCCAGTCGAGGTCTGCCACGGCCTGGTCGGAGGTGAAGTAGGATGTACCCCGTTCGAAGGCATTGGATGGCGAAAGCGGATCGGGCTGGTGCCCGTTGTCGTTTGGTATGAGCCATTGTCCGTTGGGGAGCTTGGCCTGAAAAAGAGCCAAGCCGATCGGGTTATTGGACCAATTGGCAGAGGATACGGTGAAGCCGTTGGTGTTGTCGGTTCCTCCCCAGTAGGTCTGGGTGATTAGAGCCAGACCATCGGCCGTGCGATTGGTGTCGCTGAGTCCGGGTGGAACGGCGATGAGGTTGTCGCCGGTTTCCTGGTCAGAGACGTGCAAATGCTGGTAGCCCACGAAGTAGAAGAGCTTGTCCTTGATGATGGGGCCGGAAACGGTCCCGCCGGCTGTATAGCGGTGCAGCTCCGGGTTTTTGTCGGACTCTGGAATGCCGCTGTTGTTCTTGAAGAAGAAAGGCGCTGCGTTGATCCAGTTGGTGCCGCGATGCACATAGGCGATGCCATGAATCGTGTTTGTGCCCGATCCGGTACTCATGTCGATGTGGGCGCCGCTCGCGCCGCCCTGCTGCGCGTCGTACATGGAAGCGTTTACGCGGACTTCGGACAGAGTTTCAGGCGCGGGCGTGGGAAGCGCGTTGCCAATGGAGAGATAAACCGAGGATGAGCTTGGTTCCACGCCAGCGCTGGTCGTGCCGCTGGATGCGGGGCCGCCGGTATTGTTCACCACGCGAGAGGAAGTGACCTGACTGGTGCTCTTGCCATTGAAGAGATTGCTGGCGTCGACGCCATTGAGCAGAAAGCTGTTCGAAGTATCGCGCTGGCCGTTGGCCCAGATGGGAGCGTTGCCAAGCCCGCTGTTTGAGCCGGTTCCCCCCGGCAGTTCCGCGTTCACGCCAGTGGAGAGAATTGCAAGGCCGGTAAAGCTGCCGGTAGGCAGCGGAATGGTATCAATCTGCGCCTTGTCGAGCACATAGCCGTTGGTGGTATCCACGGCGTTCATCAACGGAGTGGCTTCAACCGTGACAGACTCGCTCGTCTGACCCACCTGCAACTGTGCGTTGAGGGTAGCGGTGCGGTCGGCCTGCACCAGAATGGAGGGTACTTTCTGGGTTTCGAAACCGGGGTGTGCAAAGGTCAGCGCGTAGTTGCCGATCGGCAGGTTGGGAAAGAGATAACTGCCGCTGTCGTTTGTCTTCGTGTTGCGAGTGAGCCCCGTCTGAGTTTCGGCAACGGTCACGGCGACGTCCGAAAGAACCGCACCCGACGAGTCACTTACTTCGCCGGTGATGCCGCCGAGGGTCTGCTGCCCCCAGCTGAAATTTGTAAGTGCTGCGATGCTGAGGAGGAAAAGGGAAGCAAATACACCTAGTCTCTTAAACATACTTGGCCTCATTGAGTGAAAAAGGGACAGAGCGGCCGTGCGGCCATATTTCATCCCTCATTCCGGAAAGGAATGCTTTATGAAGACCGGAATAAAGGGCGTGGTAGCAGTGAGTTTGGACTACCAGCTTTTGTGAAAAACTTGTTGCGAGCATAACTCAGAACGCGTGTTTGCTCACAGGAAAATTCGTCACATTTCTGATGGCAGCGAACGGTTATAAAAATCTCTTATGAGGTCCGGGGACGACCTGTTCGTGGACGGACAGATCGTGGAGAGAAGGGTGGTCAGGGCAGGAGAGAAACATGCGCCGAGACAGTGCGCCATCCCTCGCTAAACCGAACCCAGCACTGGCTTTGGCTTCCGGTGACGATGCGGCGCTCAACGTCCGGGAGAACTCCAGGTTGATACTGCCGAAGTCGCGTCCAAATGTAACTATGTCGAGTCTATTTATGCTCCACGCGAGGTTGGTGGCCGGCGGGCCCTGGCGAAAGGCTGAGATTTCCTCATAACCGTGTAGATTTTCCGCAGCTCCAAAAGCGCACGGCGTGTTCGGAATTCCAGCACATTGTGGTCATGCCTAGAAGAGCTTCCTTTCCGGGAGGACTTGTTTGGGAATCGCCGCGCTGATGGTGAACATGGGTTCATTGACGACTTGGCTCAGTCGCAGCTTCATCGCGACGCTGCAGAGCAAATAGGCGTGCACTGGCGAGAAGCCCCAGTGGGCCGCAAGCAGGTCGATCATGCGCGAGGTGGCGCTGCGGGCGGCGTCGGCGGCGTCGGAAGACGATTCGACGACAATCCAGGAGTCGGCTGCAGCATCGGGGAGTTTCGCGTCCGTTGACTCGATGAGCGGGCCACGCAGCGGGCGCTGTTTATGCAGGTGGAAACGAAGAGTGACGTCGGCCGGGCACTCGATGCCGTTGATGCAGACCTCACCGTCGCCCTGGGCGGCGTGCGCGTCGCCGGCGGAGAAGAGCGCGCCCGGACTGAGCACCGGCAGGTAGAGTTTCGCACCGGCACAGAGTTCGCGTACGTCCATGTTCCCGCCGAAAGGGCCGGGCGGCCGTGTGCGGAACTCGCCGTCTTCGGCAGGGGCCACGCCCATGACTCCGCAGAACGGGCGCAGAGGGACAACGGCGGGGGCAAGCGAACGGGTGATTTGATCCTCAAGGGTCCAGTGGAAGAGAAACGGATCGGTGAAGCGCTCCTTGAGAAATCCCAGGCCAGGAGTCACGCTCGACCACCCCCATCCCCTGTGCTGTATTTCGAGCACCTCGATTTCGAGGGTGTCGCCGGGGGCGCTGTTTTTGATGAAGATGGGGCCGGTGAGCGCGTGGATTCTGCCGCGGTCGATGGAGAGGAAGTCGCCGACGGCCATTCCGGGCCGCACCTGGGAGCCGCTCGAATCGCGGCACTCCATGTGGACGGTGTCGCCGGATGCGATCTCGATCCGTGGTTCGAGGCTGCGGTTCCAACGCGAGTGGGTGGGCTCAGCGGAGAGCGTGTAGATGGCCATTTGCGTCAGATCTCCACCGTCATCTGGATCTCGACCATGGCATTGCGCGGCAGAGCGGGGACGCCGATCGCTGCGCGCACATGGCGTCCGTTCTCGCCGAATAGTTCGATGAACAGATCGGAGGCGCCATTGATCACTTTCGGAGAGTCGGGGAATCCTGCGATTGCATTGACGTATCCGTTCACCGAGACGATCTGTTTGATCCGGTCGAGCGAGCCCAGGGTACGCTTGAGCACAGCCAGCTGCATCAGCGCGCACTGGCGCGCGGCGGCGTAGCCCTCTTCGATGGTCCGGTCCTGGCCGACGATGCCGGTCATGATGCCGGCCTGGTCGATCGAAACTACCCCGGAAAGAAAGACCAGGTTGTCCACAATTTTGACAGAGACGTAATTACCGCCGGGCGCAGGCGGTTCGGGTAACAAGTAACCCAGCTCACGTAGTTTTTGATCGGCGCTCATTTGCAGGTACTCTAGCACGCGCGTAACGAGAGGACTGTTCAAGGCAGCGAAATGATCGACGGCGCGCGCCAATCCGGTTAGGATAGGCGCAATGAAACCCCTGTGGGTCGCTGGTCTACTGGCAGTTGCGTCTGCGTTAGCAATCGGATTAAGCAAAAGAGAGATAGGGCCCGGACAGGAACAGGCCGGCAATGCGCAGCAGCTTCCGCTGCATGCAAAGCGGATGTCCGCGACCGATCTGGAGTTTTCGGGCGACGTACCCGGTTCGCAGGCATATGACGGAATGTATGCATCGTATGGGGAGTTGCTGGGGCTGCGACAAGCCACCTTCACAGTTACAGATGATCCAAACTTTCCGGTTAAGGCCGAGCTTGGCGGCGTTACGCTCGATGAACTGATGCAGACCCTGCATATTCCGGACAAGAAGACGTTGGTGGCCGCAGTCTGCGATGACGGATATGAGGCGCACTATTCGGCCGACTACCGCGCTGCGCACGATCCGCTTCTCGTGCTGACGATCAACGGCAAGGCGCCTACCTTAGTTAAACGGAGCGGCGAGGAGGGCGCTTATGGGCCGTATCTCATTTCACATCCCAGGTTCATTGCGCGGTACCGGATTCTTTCGCACACGGAAGAGACCCAGATCCCGAACGGAGTGATTGAACTTCGTTTTCTCAACGAGGACGAGGTTCTGGATGCGATTCACCCGCGTGGGAACTTTGCGGCCGACGCGCCGCAGATTCAGGGCTATGAAATCGCCAAAGAGAACTGCCTTCGTTGTCACAACGCGGGAGCCTATGGGGGGCTGAAGGCTGGCATCACATGGAGCGTCCTGGGCAAGATCGCACGAAGAAGACCGAAGTACTTCCGTGCCTATATCAAGGACCCGCAGGCGGAGAGCGATTACGCGGAGATGCCCGGGTTTCCTGAGTATGACGACGCAACGCTCGCGGCTCTGACCGAATACTTTCAGACGGTAAATACAGGTTCGGGGCAGAAATGACGCTACGCGTAGCCAAGGTGCTTCTGGTGGCGGCGGTCGCGTTCTTCTATACGCTCGTGGTGTTTAACAACCTTACGGACTATGGCTCGAATTACCAATTTGTGCATCATGTGCTGCTGATGGACTCCACGTTTCCCGGCAATCACGGCATGTGGCGTTCGATTCATGTATTCGGGCTGCAGACGGCCTTCTACGGCGGGATCATTGCGTGGGAAGCGCTGACGATGGCTCTGACCTGGGTCGGTGTTTTCAAGCTGGCGCGGGCTGTTCGAGGATCGGCAAGCGAGTTCAAAACCGCGAAGAGGATTCCGATTGCTGCGCTGACGCTCGGGCTGCTGCTGTGGCTGGTCGCGTTTATCACGGTCGGAGGCGAGTGGTTCCTGATGTGGCAGTCGAAAATCTGGAACGGTCAGGAAACGGCGTTCCGGATGTTCACCGTCATCGGGATCGTGTTTCTCCTGCTGGTTCAGCCGGACCCGGAGCACCAGCCCTGACCGGGCGTATGATGGCGTGTGTGCGCTGGGAGAACGTTTTCCCGAGCCGCTCTCCGATCCCATGACAGATTTGACGCGCCGCCGTTTTCTCACCGGATCGACCGCCACGGCCGCTGCCGCTTGGCTGCTCAACTCCCGCTCTTCCTTCGCGCAAGACCCGGTCGTCGACTCCGCAGCAGAGGCGGCTCACGGAGTGCGCGAACGGGTAGCCTGGATGGCCGAGCCATTCCCGCTTACGGATCTGCGCCTGCTGCCCGGAATTTTTTATGACCAGCAGGAGATCAACCGCGCATATCTGCACACTCTCGACAACGACAGCCTGTTGTGGAGCTTTCGCAAGACAGCAGGACTGGCCACACCGGGCACGCCTTACGGGGGATGGGAAGCGCCGGACTGCGAGCTGCGCGGCCACTTCAACGGCGGGCATTACCTCTCGGCCGTGGCGCTTACCTACGCCAGCACAGGCGATGAAGCGCTGCGCGACAAGGGTAATTCGCTCGTAGCCGAGTTGGCCAAGTGCCAGGCTGCGAACGCGAATGGATACCTCAGCGCCTATCCGGAGGACTTCTTCGATCGGCTGCGCAAGGAGCAGCCGGTGTGGGCGCCCTTCTATACACTCCACAAGATTCTCGCCGGGCATCTGGACATGTATGTCTACTGCGGAAACCAACAGGCGCTGGCGAACGCGGAGGGGCTCGCAAACTGGACCGACCACTGGGCCGAGGGCATCAGCGATGCTCAGATGGCGCGCATTCTCAAGACTGAATACGGCGGCACGATGGAGGGCCTGCTGAACCTGTACGCGCTCACGGGCAAGAAGCAGTATCTCTGGTTGTCGCACCGCTTTGAGCAGGAGCAGTTCTTCGGGCCGCTTGCAGCCCATCGCGATGAACTGAAGGGCCTGCACGCGAACACGCACGTGCCCAAGGTGATAGGAGCAGCGCGGCGCTATGAGCTGACGGGCGATGACCGGTACCGGCAGATCGCGGAATTCTTCTGGAATCAAATCATCAACGAGCGGGCGTATGCGACGGGCGGCACGAGCAACTTTGAAAGCTGGCGGACCGACCCCGGGGAGCTTGGCGGCGAGCTGTCTCTCGACAGTGAGGAGTGCTGCGTGGGGTACAACATGCTGAAGCTCTCGCGGCATGTATTCG
>JAFAKX010000060.1 GCA_019234945.1 Silvibacterium sp. | reverse complement strand
ACGGCCATCTTCATCACCTTCGACGAGGGCGGAGGCTACTATGATTCGGGCTACGTGCAGGCGCTGGACTTCTTCGGCGACGGCACGCGCATTCCGCTGATCGTGGTATCTCCCTACACCACGGCAGGCCACATTTCACATGACTATGCGGATCACGTTTCGATTCTGAAGTTCATCGAGCGGAACTGGGGCCTGGAGACGGTGACCGCCCGCAGCCGCGACAACTTCCCCAACCCGGTGACGGATCCGAGCAACCAGTATGTTCCGGTGAACAGCCCGGCGCTAGACGACCTGTTCGGCCTGTTCGACTTCCCAAATAATCAGTAACCCAATCATCTGTAACAACGATCAGCACGAGTTACAAATAGGGCCGGGGTTGAGAGATCGACTCCGGCCCTCATTTTTTATTCGGCGTGGCGAATCGCTCTCTGGAGGGCCGCAGATGCGTTCTGCGTGATTGGCTTGCCGTGGCCGACGGCGATTGTCTTCGGCTGGAGCTCAAGCAGGCGACGGGCGCTGGCGACGGCGGTCGGCTTGTGCCACGTAGCCCAGTTGATGATGGGAAAAGCGGCTGAGGCATCGCCGGAGACGCGCAATCCGCCGACAGTGACGAGAGCATCGCCGGCGATCAGCGTGCCGGAGCGCACATCGAAGAAGGCGATGTGGCCGGGGGTATGGCCGGGCGACGCGACGACGCGGAGCGAGCCGTACATCTCGCCATCGTTGAGCAGCACGGAGGGAATGGTCTTCACCCTGGGGAAGCTGCCCCTGATTTTCCTGTGGGGCTCATCTGGCTCGGTCTGAAAGTCGCGCTGCAGCAGACGGGACTCACGGCGGCCAACAGCGACCTCGATGCCGGCCAGCGCGTTCGCCAGGCCGTCGAGAGAGCCGACGTGGTCGCCGTGCACATGCGTGAGCGCGATGCGGCGCAGCCTGCGGTTGAGGGCTTGCGCGGCGTCGAGGATGACGCCGGCTGAGCCGGAAATCATGGTGTCGATGAGCGTGACGCCGTCGTCCTCGCGGACGAGATAGCAATTGACGAGACCAAGGCGGGTAAGCTGAATGATTTCAGCAGTAATTTCGACTTGTTTCATCTGAGGCGCATTCTTTCACGCGCGGTTATGCGTGGGAAGCCGGCGCCGCTTCGGGCTCGGGCGTTGGCTCTTCAATCACGAGCTCATCGACGGAGATGCCCATGAGCTGGCCGATCTCCTTGAATTTTTCCTCCCAGGCGGCAGCACGGCTGGCTTCGGCGTCGGGGCCTGTGTTTCCGTTGGGCCTGTCTCCGTTGGTTTGGGGTCCGGTGGCGGCGGCCTGGCAGGCCACTTCGTGGAGGTGGCGATAGACCTGGTACCAGATGTTCTGGGCCTGCCACAGATTGCGCTCGAAGGGGAGTTCGGAGAGCGTGCGCGCGACGAAGAGCGCGTTTTCGAGAGCCGTGGTCTGATGCTCGCCGCGCTTCACTACTTCGTTCTGGAGCTCCACCATCATCTGCTTCATCTGGCGGTCGGCGATGTATCTGAGGAGCGGCTTGTCGAGCTCGACCTTGTCGGATTCCGCGAGACCGAGGTAGACCCTGAACTGAATGGCGTCGATGGGCTCGGCTTCAAGAGCGCGGCGCAGCCCGGCGTTGATGGCGTAGGTGGCGGCCAGGGTAAGAGCCGCAGGGCGCTGCAGTCCGGTCTGGCCGAGGAAATGCAGCAGCGAGGCCTGGTCTTCGTAGATGGAGGCAAGGCTGGCTTCGACGCGCTGCAGCCGTGGCTTGAGGATCAGCTCCAGGATGCGCTGCTGCTCGTCGCGGAAGAGCGAGCGGATGGAGTAGCTAGTTTCACCGAAGTAGCGGTCGAAGCCGCGGATCACCTCGGGGAAGTCGGCCTCAATCACGGCGGCGCGCGCCGCCCGAGCGAATTCCTCGTAGAGACCTTCGTCCTCCGGCTTGTGGCGCTTGACGGCGGCGGAGATGTTCTGGTCGCCGAAGTGGAGGACGGCAAAGACAACGGTCTCCTGCTCCTCCGTGATTTTCGAACAGATGTGGGCCTTGCCGATGGCGAGGCGACCTCGGCCAGAGGTTTCGACGCCGTACTCGAGTCGGCGCACGGTATAGCAGAAGAGTTCGGTCTGGTCGGGGTAGCTCGTGAAGACGGAGCTTATGGCGTAATGAGCGCCGACCTGCTCGAGTCCCACCTCCAGGCTCCGGGCCAATATGTCGTAGATGTGAGCTCCGTCAGTCCATTCGGGGATGTTGCTGCGGGCAGCGCTGAGGCGGCGCTTGAACTCGTCCTCGAGGCCGGCAGCCGGGTCGCCGAAGAGGCAGCGGGCCAGCTGCAGCACGCGCGCGGCGTAAGCGATCACCTGGACGGTCTCGATGCCGGATATCTCGTCGAAAAACCAGCCGCAGCTGGTGTACATGAGCTGGGCGTGCCGCTCGAGTTCCATGAGTCCGAGGGCGCGGGTGGTTTCGGCGGAATCGAGCTCGCGTGCGCCGTGGATCGCGAAGAAGGCGTCGATGTTCTCCGGGCTGCGGTCGAGCACGACGGAGATGTAGCTGTTGCGGGCCTCATCGACGTCTTTGAAGAGCTGGGAGCCGAGTTCGTGGACCATGGGGGCTACGGTGTCGCGCAGCCAGTCGAGGCTTTGACGGAGCGGCTGCCGCCATTGCTGGTTCCAGCCGGGGCGGCCGCTGCTGCAGCCGCAGTCGGAGCGCCAGCGTTCGACACCGTGCGAGCAGCTCCATGAGGTGTCCTCGACGATCTGGGCCTCCCATGTGGGCGGAAACTTCTCGAGGAACTCGCCGTAGTTGGTGAGCTTTACGCCTTTTTGCTCTTCGATGAATTTGAGCGCCCATGCGAGGGCCATCTCGCCGTATTTGTGGTGGTGCCCGTAGCTCTCGCCGTCGGTGGCGACGTGGACGATCTGGGCGCGATCGCTCTTTTCGGAGAAGCCGCTGAGCAGCCGCTTGGCGAAGGTTTCGCCGTCGTGCAGCAGTCCTTCGAAGGCGATAGCACGCGAGCGGGGCCCGTCATAGAAGAAGACGGCAATGGACCGGCCCTCGCTGAGATGTACGAGGTAGGGGCGGGTGGTGTGAACGCTGGCGTTCGGCGTTTCCTCCCAGACAAGCTCGGCTGCTGCATCCGGAGCGGGGGGCGAGGCTCCGTCCGGTGTGGAAGCTGCGGGCGCAACGTGTTCCTTTGCAGCATGCTTTGCTGCCCGGCCTTTTCCTCCGCCTTTCATGGCTTTGGCGCTCTGCAGCTTGCGCACTCGGGCGCACTGGTGCGGGGCCAACACGACAAAATGGATGCCGTGCGCGGCCAGGATGTCGAGAGTCTCGGAGTCGACGGCGGTTTCCGATAGCCACATGCCTTCGGGCTTCCGGCCGTAGCGGGATTCGAAGTCGGCGATACCCCAGCGCACCTGCGTGATCTTGTCGCGGGTCGAGGCCAGCGGCATGATGACGTGGTTGTAGACCTGCGCCATCGCCGAGCCGTGTCCGCTGAAGCGCTGCTGGCTGCGGAGGTCGGCGTCGAGGATCATCTGGTAGACGCGGTGGGCGTTGTCCTTGAGCCAGGAGAGCAGGGTTGGGCCGACGTTGAAGCTGATGCGGCTGTAATTGTTGAGGATGCGGATGATCTTGTTCTGGCCGTTGACAATGCGGGCCGCGCCGTTGGGCGCATAGCACTCGGCGGTGATGCGCTCGTTCCAGTCGTGGTAAGGCGCGGCGGAGCTCTGCGTTTCGACGACTTCAAGCCAGGGGTTCTCGCGTGGGGGCTGGTAGAAGTGGCCGTGAATGCAGACGTACTTGCCGGGGGTGGGCATCGAGAGCCGTTCTCCTTCAACTATCCGCTAGCAGAATAGTCGATCCGAGAGGTTGGATGCGTGGAGCGGAGGGGTGCTTTGTTAACAGGGGGCCAGCGGTAACGGAACACATAAATCGAATGACGGCCCCTGACATACTGGACAAGTGTTGAGGCCATTCCGAGCAAGCGAAGATGAGAAGAGAAAGCTCCTGGCGGCCGCACGGGAAGCCACACCTTCCAGTCCTCAACTGCCGACGGTAGCAGGCGGCTCGCTTGGAACCCCACCAAAGGGTTTTGTGCATGATCTCTCCCGTAGCGAGATTGGTAGAGGGCTGCACGTTTTCGAAGTCGCCCGCGAAGCGTTCCGGCGATGGGAACAGTTCGATTTGGGATGGGTGCGTGTCGTGAACTCGATACCCAAGATCGCATTGGGGGAGCTAGTAGCTGTAGAAGCTCACACAGCCTGCCTTTGGTCGATAAATTTCAGCCGCGTTGAGGAAGTTGTGGACAGCCCGACTCGCTTCGGCTTCATGTACACCACTACTGCCGTACACGTAGAGGAGGGGCAGGAGCGGTTTGTCATTGACTTCGATCTTGCGACCGAGTCGGTTTCTTATCTCATTGAAGCTGTATCTCGTCCGAGACATCTTCTGGCCCGCATCGGCTATCCCTTCACACGAGCCACGCAGCATCGATTCGCGAGAGATTCACACGCTCGGATGAAGCGCTGTGTACGGGATCACTGATACGCAGAGCGAAGCGCTCGGCAGACGAGGGTTGCCAGTCCTCATTCGTACCGCAAAGCCTCAATCGGGTCGAGGGTGGCGGCTTTGTAGGCCGGGTAGATGCCGAAGATCAGGCCGATGGCGCAGGAGACGGTAAATCCAATGACGGCCCAGACGGGCGACATGGACGCAGGCAGCGCGGCGACGAGGGTGCGGATGAGCAGTGTGATGGCTCCGCCGACGAGGATGCCGATGATGCCGCCGATGGCGCAAAGAGTGATGGCCTCGGTGGTGAACTGGACGAGGATGTTGCGCTTGGTCGCGCCCATGGCCTTGCGCACGCCAATCTCGCGGGTGCGCTCGGTGACGGAAACCAGCATGATATTCATGACGCCCACGCCGCCGACCATGAGTCCGACGCTCGAGACGGCAACCATGAAGATGGCGAGGCCGCCGGTGAGCTGGTTCCAGAGGCGGGTAAGGGAGTCCGGCGCGAAGATTTCAAAGTTGTCCTTCTGCCAGGCAGTCACCTTGCGGCGGCGGCGCAGCAGCTCGCGGATCTCGTCTTCGACGAGGCTGCGGTTGCGCGGATCGTCGTACTTGACGCTGAGCCAGTAGTCCTTCTCTTCGGGATGCAGCTTGAGGAAGGTGTGCAGCGGGAAGCTGGCCTTGTTGTCTTCAGGATTATCCCCGCCGCCGAAGATCTGTTTGCGCTTGTCCCAGACGCCAACGACAGTAAAGAGGTCGCCTTCGATATTGACCTCTTTGCCAGTGGCACTCTCGTTGCCGAAGAGCTTTTCGGCGGTGTCGTGGCCGAGGATGACAACGTTGGCGCGATTTTGATCTTCATCGTCAGTAAAGAGCCGACCCTGGATGAGGGGGATGTCGTAGATATCGCGAGCAGCGGGACTGCTGCCCTCCTCCATGGTGCCCTGCGCCTTTCTGTTGCCGAATTTCACGCCGATGATGCCGACCTGGAAGATCTTGTTCACATGACGAAGGGAGGCATCGGCAGCAACGACATGCGGCAGGCTGCGCATGGCGATAGCGTCCTCGAAAGTAAGGCGCTTGCGGGCAAGCATCTCGGTGGTGGGACGCACGCCGATGACCGGCATGTGGAAGATCCAGAGGACATTTGAGCCGATGGAGTTGACCCAGTCCTGGATGTTGGCATTGAGGCCACCGATGATCGAAGAGATGGTAATGACAGTGGCGACGCCAATCACGATGCCGAGGATGGTGAGGCCGGAGCGCAGCTTGTTAGCGCGCACGGTCTCAAGGGCCATTCGGATGGATTCGCCGGAACTGCCGAGTTTCATCGCGGACCTCCTTTATAACTCCGACCGCAGGGCGACGATAGGGTCGAGCATGGCCGCCTGCCGGGCCGGGTAAACGCCGAAGAAGATGCCGATTCCCGCTGAGACAAAGATGGCGACCAGCACCGACCAGATGGCGATATCGGATGGGAAGCCGACAGCCAGGGTGACGAGTTTGGCCACCCCCGCACCGGCAAGGATCCCGATGATGCCGCCCACGAGCGACATGGAGGCGGATTCGATGAGGAACTGCAGCAGGATGTCCTGGTACCGGGCACCGAGGGCCTTGCGAACACCGATCTCGCGGGTGCGCTCGGTGACGGAGACCAGCATGATGTTCATGATGACGATGCCGCCGACCACCAGAGAAATGCAGGCGATGCCGATGACGACGAAGAGGAAGGTCTGGCTGATGCTCTTCCAGAGGCCGACGAAAGTTTCGTTGGTGGAGACCTCGAAGCTATCTTCGGCTCCGGGAGCGTCGTGGCGGCGCGAGCGCAGCAGCGAACGGGCTTCATCGGCGGCGCGGTCGAGGATGGGCCCGACAGAGCCGGCCTTC
>JAFAKX010000182.1 GCA_019234945.1 Silvibacterium sp. | reverse complement strand
ACCTCACGCTGAAGAGCAATGCAGGTAAGACTCTCAGCCGCAACTTCTACTGGGTGCCCTCAAAGCTGACTACGTGGAACTGGCCCAAGACCGACTACACGCACACTCCTGCCCTCGAGCACGAAGACCTTACAGCTCTACACAATTTGCCGCAGGCACGGATCGAAGCTTCAGCTGCGAAAGAAGGGAATGGAGTCGCTGTCCACCTGCACAATCCTTCAAAGACGCTGGCCTTTCAGGTTGCAGTCGCGGCGACCAGACCTGACGGCGAGGACATTGTTCCGACGCTCTGGTCAGATAACTACCTCGAGCTGATGCCGGACGAGTCGGTCACCATCACGGCGACTCTGCCCGCACACGCACCCGAGAAGTATGCGATTACCGTTTCGGCGTGGAATGCGCAATCAATCACCTTGCATCCGGCGACTGCAACGCATACAGTGGCTTCTGTCTTGCAGTGAATCGATTTACTCGACACAATGCCGTATCTGCGGAGAGTCAGCAAAGATGATAAGACTGGAGCCGGCATTCTGGACCGCCCTCGTTGCCACCGCTGTCTTTTCCGCCGGAAAACTGCCAGCGCAGGTCACTATCACGCAGCAGTCCGATGGGGTGACGGTCAAGACTGCGGTCGACACGCTTCGCCTGACCGTATGCGGACCAACGTCGATCCACGTCGTCGCAAGCCCTGACGGCACCGCTCAGGCCGCCACGCCCAAGCAACCCTGGCTCATCAAGGAATGCACGCCTGCGAAATTCACCTTTACGGCAGCCCCCGAACTCAAGCAATCAGACGACGAGAAGCTGTGGAACGCCGCTGCCGCGACTGTGGATACCGGCGCCTTCAAGGTTCGGATCTCCGCCGCATGGGGCAACCTTGAGTTTCAGGACGAGCAGGGTCATCGACTGCTCGAGGAGTTTCAGGATGAGCCGCGCCGCTATGTGAAGACCACTGTGAACGGCGAAGGACTCTACAGCGTGAAGGACCAGTTCTATCCCGCGGTGCGCGAGGCCCTCTACGGACTTGGTCAGCACCAGAGCGGCATGTTCAACTATCGCGGATCGAGCGTCGAACTGGGGCAGGCCAACACCGACATCACCATCCCCCTGATGGTGTCGACCAACGGCTATGGGATCTTCTGGAATACGGCCGCCCTGTCCTGGTTTGACAACCGGTTCCCGTCGGAGATTCGTTTCTCATCGAACGCCTCGCACGCCATCGACTATTACTTTCTCTACGGGCCGGAGATGGACCAGATCATCCATCAGTTCCGCGACATGACCGGTCATGCGCCGATGTACGGCGAGTGGGCCTACGGCTTCTGGCAGTCGAAGGACCGCTACAGGAGCGACGACGACCTGCTCCGCGTAGCTAAGCAGTACCGCGACGCAAAAGTCCCGCTCGACAACATCGTGCAGGACTGGTTCTGGTGGGTGCACCAGGGTGATACCGACTTCCGCCCCGAGGCTTATCCTGACGTGCCAGGCACGCTGCAGAAGCTGCACGACCAGCACTTCCACGTCATGGTTTCGGTCTGGGCGATGTTCGATCCGCGATCGAAAAACTGGCAGCAGATGAAGTCTCTCGGGCTCACCATTCCTGACACGACCGACTACGACGCGACGAATCCTGCGGCGGGCGACTTTTACTGGAAGAATCTGCTCGGCAAGCTCGCTGCGCAGGGTTGGGATGCCTTCTGGCTCGACAGCTCAGAGCCCGAGAAGCAGTACCGGCACGGCGGCGAAAGCGACGCTCAGCTCTACGACAAGACGCTCTTCATCGGCAACGGTGCGCTTTACACGAACGTCTTTCCGCTGATGCACACCGGCAACATCTACACGTACTGGCGCGAGGACAACGACAAAAAGAGGCTGTTTATCTTGACCCGATCAGGCTTTGCTGGGGACCAGCGCTACGCCGCCACATCGTGGTCGGGCGATGTTTTCAGCACCTTTCATGCATTTCAGCGCCAAGTGCCGGCGGGTCTGAATTTTGCTCTCTCCGGGATGCCGTACTGGACCACCGACATTGCCGGTTACGGCCCGCCCTACGCGCGCGATACTCACGACCCCTCCTACCAGGAGCTTTACACGCGCTGGTTCGAGTTCGGAGTATTCTGCCCGATATTCCGCACGCACGGTCATCGCGCGAACGATGAGAACGAGCTGTTCAGCTACGGCCCGGCCACGCCCACGCTTATCGCGTACGACAAGCTGCGCTATCGCCTGCTGCCTTACCTCTATTCGCTCGCGTGGAAGGTGACAAGCGAAGACGCGACCATCATGCGTCCGCTGGTGATGGACTGGCGCACAGATGAAAAGGTCTGGAATCTAGGTGATGAGTTCATGTTCGGTCCGGCGTTTCTCGTCAGCCCAGTCACAGACGAGGGAGCGACAGAACGCGACCTTTATCTGCCGCCTGCGCCTCGCTGGTATGACTTCTGGACCGGCAAATCGATGCAGGGCGACCAGCGTCTCGCCGCTGCAGCTCCGCTCAATATCATCCCACTGTACGTCAAGGCCGGATCGATCCTGCCGCTTGGCCCGGAGGTTGAATACGCCGGCCAGATGCCCGACTCGCCGATCGAGTTACGTGTCTATCGCGGAGCTGACGCGCACTTCGACCTCTATGAAGATGCGGGCGAAACCTACAACTACGAGAAGGGAGAGCGCGCGGTCATTCCCATTGACTGGAACGAGTCTTCCCAGACGCTAACGATCGGCGCACGTAGCGGGAGCTATCCGGGCATGCCGCAGGCGCGCAAATTCAATGTGGTTTTTGTTGGAGAGAACCACGGAGTGGGCAGGGAAGAGACCACCACGGCAGATCGCTCTGTGGACTACAGCGGAGCCGCAGTCACGGTACAGGCTAAATAGTCCGATGTATCAAGGCGCAAGCGTCGCGTCTCTCAGGAACTCGAAGTTTCCCGACGGCGAGGTGTGTACATTTTGCAGCCGCTTGTTATGAATGACAACGGTGTCGAGATACCACAGATTCATCGCAGGCAGGTCTCGTGCCAGAATCTGTTGCACCTTCGCGTAATCTTCACGCTGCTGCGCCTGATCGGCTGCCGCCGCGGCATCGTCGAGAAGAGCATCGAGTTCGGCGTTGGAATAGAACCCGCGATTGCTGCCGTGCGGCGGAAAGCTCGCTTTGGAGAACGCATAGTGGAAAATGTCCGGCTGTTCATTGCCGCCAATCCAGCGCGATGGGGCGATCTGGAACGCGCCCTTGGTCAAATCTGCATAGAACGTCGCAAATTCGTAACTGCGCAAATCGAGAGCAATGCCAATTTGTGCCAGCTGCTGTTGCAAAATCACTGAGAGGAGTCGCACCGTCTCGTCGGTCGAAGTCTTCATGCTGAGATGAAAGCGTATCCCGCCCGTGCCCCGCGCATATCCGGCCGCATCGAGCAGCGCATTCGCCTTCGCAGGATCATAATCGTGTCTATCGGAGTCACCGCTCCAGGCCCAGTGCTGCGGTGGCAACAGGCTCTCGGCAATATGTGCCTGGTCACGGTAGAGTGAGTGAATGATCAGCGGACGATTGATCGCGAATGCGATCGCCTGTCGTATGCGCACGTCTCTGAGAAGAGGATCACGAACGTTGAAGACGATGTAATTCAGCCTCGTCCCCGGCCCATCCTCGACGGCAAGCCGATGGTTCCGCTTGAGGACGTAGATCATGTCGGGAGTCAGCGCGTTCACCGCGACGTCCGCTGATCCCTTTTGCAGTTCGAGGGCCTGCGTCGTCGCGTCCGGAACGACCGCAAAGCGGATGCGCTCGATATGTGGCATCTGACGCCAGTAGTTCGGCGCGCGCTCCAGCACTACATTGCGGTCGATCTGTTGACTCACAAAGCGGTAAGGCCCGCTGCCGATGGGGTGACGCCAGAAGTCGCGTCCGCTGCCATACGGCACCACTCCGAAGGCGCCATCACACAGGTTCCACAGCAGGGCGGGGTCTGGCTGCTTCATGCGAATGACAAGCGTCTGGGCATCGGGTGCGTCGACGCTCGCGATGTTGCGGTATGCGCCAGACTTGATCGTCACGACCGTGCCGTCGAGGATCGAGTCGAGCGTCCATTGCACGTCACGCGACGTCAGCGGGCGTCCGTCCTGGAAATGCACTCCAGTTCGCAAGTGAAAGACGAGCGTTTTCGGATCAGGCGACTCCCACTTTTCCGCCAGCCAGGGATCGAGCCCGAAGCGCTCGTTCCGTCGTACCAGCGGGTCGAAGATCAACGGATCGATGTGCTCGGACTGTGCGTCCGTCCCGATACGCGGATCGAGATTCGTGGGGCTGCTCTCGATCAGCATCGTCACGGTGCTCGGGTCAGCCCGGTGATCGCCGCAGCCAGACATGCCCAGCAAGGCCAGTATCAGGACAAGCAGAGCTCGCGGGTGCCCCATCCTTGCGCCCGTTCTTGGCGCAAGGGTGGGAGACGATGACCTATCCATAGCAGATCTCACCCAAGACAACGGCTCTCGTTGCACCCGTCGCCGCGGGAAGGTTTCCCGGCAATCGATGCCATGTCTGCCAGGCCAGCAGCGCGAAAGCAGCTGCCTCCTTTGCCTGCGAAGGCACTCCAACTGTGTCACTTACAACGACCTTGCAGCCGAACGGTTCGAGGCGTGCACGAAGCATCTTCATCAGGGTTGCATTGCGCGACCCGCCGCCGGAAACGATGTAATCCACGCCGCTGTGTCGATTCAGAGGTTGTACGAATCGGTTAAAGGCGAGTGCAATGCTTTCTGTTGTGAGTGCTGTAGCTGTCGCGACTGCGTCTTCCGGTTTTGCTCCGGCTTTCCTACACGCACCGGCAAACCCCGCAGCAAACGCAGTTCCGAACTGCTCCCTGCCAGCCGATTTCGGAGGGGCCGCCGCAAAGTAGGGGTCGCGTAACACGGCTTTCAATATATCGTCGAATACTCGTCCGCGTGCCGCGACGCGGCCGCCACGGTCGTATTTTTTCCCAAAGAACCGCCCCATCAGGGCGTCGATCACCATATTGCCCGGACCAGTATCGAACGCGATCACATCCGAAGGGCTGCTACCTGCGGGAATCGCCGTGAGATTCCCGATGCCGCCGATGTTTTGGAGCACCCGCATGCGCTTCGGATGCGCAAACAGCATGTAGTCGAGCAGCGGGACCAGCGGCGCGCCCTGGCCGCCGACGGCCATATCGGCAGGGCGAAAGTTCGACACCACCGGAACGCGCATCTCCGCTGCAATCAGCCCGGGCTCGCCGAGTTGCCAGGTGCAGGCCACTGGTCGTCCCGCATAAGCCGCGGCGTTCGCCTGGTGATAGACGGTCTGCCCGTGACATCCGACGAGGTCGATCTTCACGCGATATTTGTCGGCCGCGGCGCGCACTGCTTCGGCGTATGCCATTCCGAGGCGCCAGTTGAGTCGCGAAAGTTCGGCGGTGGATATCTGTTTTGCATCCATCGCAGCCAGCACAGCGCGCCGCAACGCGGGCGGATAGCTCGTTGCATGATGCGCGAGCAGCTTGATGCCCGGCCTCCGCGTGCCGGGGCTGATTCTCACCAGCGCAACGTCGATCCCGTCGGCTGAAGTGCCGCTCATCACGCCCGCGACGACCATGCTCTTCACGCGCCGCTCACTTCCTCTGCGAACTTCTTGACCTTCGTACGCAGTCTCTCGATCTGCGCAGCGGACGCGGGTCGAGGCATGACCGCCTCAAGATAGCGACTCTTGTGCTCGACCACACGCTCCGCGGCGGCCTCGACCTTCCGACGAAACGCAGGCGACCGCTCAGCCTCCGCCAGGAGTGCCTCGTAGGCGCGAAGAATGAGCGCGGGGTCACGGCAGATCTCGATCACATCCATGCCCGCGAGGACTGCTTTTACCGCGGCCTCTTCCATCGATGCCTGCGTGAGGATGCCGCTCATCTCCATATCGTCCGACACAACGAGGCCGTCGAAGCCAATGCGCTTCTTAAGCACAGTCGAAATCCAGTATGGCGAGATTGACGCAGGCACGGCATCCTTCACCAGCGGATACGCTGCGTGCGACACCATGATCATTGCCAGTTTGGGAGCCAGTGCGCGAAAGACCGCGATGTCTTCGTCCCACAACTCCTTCCACCTGCGCTGGATCAGCGGTGTGGCCTGGTGCGAATCAAGTGCGCCGCCGCCGAGTCCGGGAAAATGCTTGCCGCACCCCAGAATACCTTCGGCATCGAGCCCCGCGACGAAGGCCAGCGCATATTCCGCGGCATCCTCGGCGTTGGCGGCGACCACGCGCGTGCACATCACTGAAGCCGAAGCGGGCAGCGCCAGATCAAGCACCGGCGCGAAAACAGTATTAAACCCGAGCAATTTCGCTTCCTGCGCGATCAACCACCCGTGCTTCGTGAAATTTGTGCTCCTGCCGGTTGCAAACACGGCAGCCGGCGAAGGCATGGGCGCGATCAGGTCCCGCAGCCTGTCGACGAGTCCGCCCTCGAGGTCCACGCAGCGGAACAGCGGAGCACCTGCGATCTCCGTCACCTCGCGCAGCAGTGCTGTTACCTGCTGAGCCTCTTCACTGTTTCGCCGGAAAAGAATCACGCCGCCGGGACGCACCAGCTTTAGCCATGCGCGTTCGAGCGCAGTAAGCTCTGTGCCCTCCACGCCAGCGATGATCAACTGTCCCACCTGCTGTCGCAGATTCACGCTTTCCCGCCCGCCCCGCCGGTTCCAGTCTTGATTTCAGTCTTCAGCTCTTCGAGCAGGTTCAGCGCCTGCAGTGGAGTCAGGGAATTAATATCGGTCTCCTCCAGCCGGTCCAGGATCCTCTGCGACAGCGGCGTAAACATGGTCAGTTGCAGCGGTGCTTCAGTCTCGACGGCAACGTTGTGCCGCTCCGATCGCTCGTGCTGCTTCAGCACCTGTCGCGCGCGCAGGATCACCTTCGGAGGAAGCCCCGCGAGCCGCGCCACGTCAATGCCGTAGCTCTTGTTCGCGGGCCCGTCTTCGATCGCGTGCAGAAAGACAATCCCTTGAGGCGACTCCTTCACCGCCACCCGCAGCTTCTTCAGCTTCGCAAGCTGCTCGGCGAGAATCGTCAGCTCGTGATAGTGCGTAGCAAACAGCGTGCGCGCACCGACATGCGCGTGCAGATACTCAACCGTCGCGCATGCGAGTGCCAGGCCATCGAAGGTCGAAGTGCCGCGTCCCATTTCGTCGAGAAGAATCAAGGACCGCGGCGTCGCGGTGTTGAGAATCGTCGCCGTCTCGGTCATCTCGACCATGAAGGTCGAGCGCCCTCGCGCCACGTTGTCGCTGGCACCGATGCGGGTGTACACGCGGTCCACGATGCCGTAGCGCATCCGCTCTGCCGGGACAAAGCTACCCATCTGAGCCATGATGGCCAGCAACGCGGCCTGTCTCAGATACGTCGACTTGCCGCCCATGTTGGGTCCAGTGAGCAGCAGCAGGCTTGGCCCATCGGTGCTGAGATACAGATCGTTCGGCACAAACCGGCCTTCACCCGCATCGTCCATCAGGCACTCGATTACCGGATGGCGCCCGGCGACAACTTCCATCACGGCTGTCTCTTCGAGGATGGGCCGCGTGTAATTTCTGAGTGACGCGAGATGTGCGAAGCTGGCCAGCAGATCGATCTCTGCCACGACGGCGCTCGTCCTGCGGATCCGCCCGGCGTTTGCCATCAGGGTACTCCGCAGTTCTCCGAAGATGCGTTTCTCTATCTCGACCGAACGCTCCTGCGCGGTTAGTACTTTTACCTCGTAGTCTTTGAGCTCCGGGGTCGTGAACCGCTCGGCATTCACCAGCGTCTGTTTGCGCTCATAGTCGGCTGGAACGTTCTTACCCAGGTTCGCCTTGGTGATTTCGATGTAGTATCCGAAGACCGAGTTGAAGCGGACCTTCAGCGACTGTATGCCTGTCCGTTGCCGCTCGCGCTCCTCAATTGCCGCGATGGATGATCTTCCATCGCGGCCGATCGCGCGCAGATCGTCGAGTTCTGCATCCACCCCGGGCGCAATCACTCCGCCGTCCGCCAGTGTCAGCGGAGGCTCGGCCACCAGCGTTTGCATGATCGCGGCGTGAAGGTCTTCGAGGACATCCAGACGCTCGCGGGAGCAACTCCAGAATTCCACCTGCATCCCGGCGATGCTTTCTTTCAACCCGGGGAGGTGGCCGAGCGACGCGGCAAGCGCGACCACATCTCTTGGTCCTGCGCTCTCGAGCGAGATACGCGCCAGCAGCCGCTCGAGGTCCAGAATTCCGCCCAGTGAGCGGCGGATCTGCTCGCGCCGGATCAGGTCCTGTTTCGCTTCGGCCACAGCTCGGTATCGCTCTTCGATTGCGCGAGCATCCAGCAGCGGCCGCAGCAACGATGCTCTTAGCAGCCGCTTGCCCATCGGAGTCATCAGGCAGTCGAGTGTCCGGAAGAGCGTCGCCTCTGCCCCAGCATCCGAAAAAATAGGGTCGAGCAACTCCAGGTTGCGCACCGTCACCTGGTCAAGGTGCATGTGCTGGCTTCGCTCGTAATAGCGGATCGTATCCACGTGACCGGCGTCGTTCTGCTGCGTGTGCCGCACGTAGTGCACGATCACGCCCGCCGCAACTGCCGCCGAAGCATGCTGTGCGAAGCCGAATCCGTCGAGAGATGCGGCGCCCATCTGGCGTTCCAGCAGCGGCACGGCATAATCGCGCGCAAAAGCCCACTCCTCCACCGGACTGCGTGTCTTCACGCGATCGAATGCCGCGGCCAATTCGCGATTTTCAGTCATCAGCGGATTCGCGGCGAACACCACTTCACTCGGATTGAGCTTCGCCAGCTCGTCCGCGCACTGCGCGAGCGCGTTTGCGCCCGAAAATTCGGTCGCTCGGAAGTCTCCCGTCGAAAGATCGAGATACGCGAGCCCCACCGCATGTTCCGTCGCATGCAGCGCGGCCAGGTAGTTGTTGTCGCCCGATCCGAGCGTCGGATCCATGGCCGTTCCGGGCGTCAACACGCGCGTCACCTCGCGCCGCACAATTTTCTTGGCGAGCTTCGGGTCCTCCATCTGGTCGCAGATGGCGATCCGGTATCCCTTGCGCAGCAGGCGCGCAACGTACCCCTCGGCAGCGTGATACGGCACGCCGCACATCGGCACGGATCGCTCCTTATCGCGTGCAGTGAGCTGAATCTGCAGCTCGCGGGAGGCGACCTTGGCGTCGTCGAAGAATAGTTCGTAGAAGTCGCCCATCCGGAAGAACAGGAGGGCGTCCGGATGCTGGCGTTTGGCCGCCCAGAACTGGCGCATCAGCGGGGTCTGTTCCAGATCGCGCTGGAGTGTTGATGAATCGGACACGGGATACGCCAGCATACCGTGAAGCGTATGCCGGCGTGTAGTCCCTGCGCGAGCACAGCTTTATACTTAAGACTTAACGGTCTGTACGGGCGCTAATGTTCCTTCTGTGGCTCAGAATAGCGGCGATTCTCTACGGGCTTGCCTCGCTGGCGGCATTTGGCGCCGTGCTCGGCAACGCTCCGCGCTGGAAGCGACTCTGCATGCCGCTGGCAGCCAGCGCCTGGTGTGTGCACGCGGTCTCCGCTGTGGAAATGCTTGTGCTTGCCCACCACTGGATGCCGGTCGGCATGCACGAGGTCCAGTCGATGCTGGCTCTGCTGATCGCAACCGTCTTTCTTTTCATCGCGCTACGCTACCGGACACTCTCGTTCGGCATTTTTGCGCTGCCGTTGGCGTTCCTGCTTGTGGTCGTGCCCGCGCTCGGCCCGGAGAAGTACACCTTCAGTTCCCCGGTCATCCGCAGCGGATGGCTCCTGCTGCATATCACCGCGCTGCTCGCCGCCTATGCCGCACTTATTTTTAGCCTGCTGGCCAGTTTACTCTATCTAATCCAGGAGAGGCGCCTGAAAAACAAACGGTCGCCGGGCTTTCTTAACTGGCTTCCCCCGCTCGACACGATGGACCAGATTGCACAGAAAACGCTCGTGCTCGGCTTTCACTGCATGACCGTGGGACTCTTTGCCGGCTCGATCATCGCGCAGGAGAGCGTCGGCCCATCGTACTTTGCCGACCCCAAGATCTGGCTTTCCTTTGTCATGTGGGGGCTCTACGTCGTCATGCTATTCGTGCGGCGCAGCACCGGACTGCGAGGGCGCCGTGCTGTCTATCTATCGTCGGCCGTATTTGTGATCATGCTGTGCGTCTGGGCCGCCAACCTGTTTAGCTCTGTCCACAGGTTCAGCGCGCCATGAAGATTCTGCTCACCGGCCTGAACCACAAAACCGCCCCCGTCGAGCTGCGGGAGCGGCTGGCCATCGCACCCGAGCGCCTCGCTGAGGAAATTCGCGCCTTGCTCGTGCATCCCGGCGTGCGCGAGGGGCTGATCCTCTCCACTTGCAACCGTGTCGAGTTGCTGGTCTGCTACGAAGACAGCGAGCCCGAGCTTGCCGGTTATCTCAACCAGCGCTTCACGGTTGACGTGCACTCACTCCGGCCACATCTGTACCATCACCGCGAGACTGATGCTGCACGCCACCTCTTCCGCGTCGCCGCCAGCCTCGATTCCATGGTCGTCGGTGAGCCCCAGATCCTCGGACAGGTGAAGGAGTCCTATACCGTGGCGCGCTCGGTCGGTGCAGTGGGAGGCCACCTTGAGCGACTGTTGCAGGGAGCCTTTGCCGCCGCCAAGAAGGTCCGCACCGAAACCCAGATTGGCTCATCCTCGGTCTCGATTGCTTCGGTTGCCGTCGATCTTGCCCGCAAGATTTTCGGCTCGCTCGAAGGCAAGCGCGTGCTGCTCGTCGGAGCAGGGAAGATGAGCGAGCTCGCTGCGCGCCACCTGTTGCAGCAGGGGGCGGGGTCGCTGCTCATCTCGAATCGTACTTATGAGCGCGCGGTGCACCTGGCTCAGAAGTTCGACGGGCACGTGATTCGCTTCGACGATCTCCACGCCCGCGCCGATGAGGCCGACATCGTCATCACCTCGACCGGATCGACGGAGTTCATCTTCCGCACACCGCACGCACAACAATTTCTCCATCGCCGCCGGAACCGCCCCATGTTCATCATCGACATCGCAGTGCCGCGCGATGTCGATCCCGACGTCAACCGCCTCGACGGTATTTTCCTTTATGACATTGACGACCTGCAGTCGGTCGCCGCATCCAACCTCTCCGATCGCGCGCGCGAGGCACAGAAGGCCGAAGCCATCCTTGAGCAGGAGCTGGCGCGATACCAGCGCCGAGTGGAGTCGCTCGATATTGTGCCCGCCCTGGTTGATCTTCAGGCCGCCGCCGAGGACATGCGCCAGGCGGAGCTTCGCCGCGCCCACTCACGCCTTCAGTCGCTCACCCCAGCGCAGCTCGATGCCGTTGAAGCCGTCACGCGCGGGCTGGTGAATAAATTTCTGCACCAGCCGCTGCGTGCACTGAAGAACGCAGCCCAGCATGGAGACCTTGCTGCCATCGAGGCGATCCGCGCCGCCTTTGCCCCGAACGGAAACCGCGGAATGGCAGGCCCGGAGCCACCCACGGACGTTGCAGGTTCCGACGAGCCGACCCTCACAGCAAAGCGCCGCAATGACTGAGCCCTGTTCCCAGAGCCCTGTGCCCTGTGCCTTGACCATCGGCTCCCGGGGCTCGCAGCTCGCGCTCTGGCAGGCCAATCACGTCGCCGGTCGGCTGCGCGAGCGCGGCCATGAGGTCTCCATCGAGATTATCCGCACCTCGGGAGACGCGATGCAGAACCTCACCTTCGCTCAGGTGGGCGCGAGCGTGCCGAAGGGCATGTTTACCAAGGAGATTGAGGAAGCGCTTTACGCTCGCCGGATCGACCTCGCCGTCCACAGCCTCAAGGATCTGCCGACTGCGCTCGACGAGTCGTTTACGATTGCCGCAATTCCGCCGCGTGCCGACGCCCGCGATGCATTCGTTTCCATCCATTACGAGAGCTTCGCCGCGCTGCCCCCCGGCTCGCGCATCGGAACCAGCAGCCTGCGCCGCCAGGCTCAGCTTCGCGCAACGCGTTCGGACCTGGATTATGTAGAGTTTCGGGGCAATGTCGACACACGCCTCCGCAAACTATCCGAAGGAGAGGCAGACGCTATCATCCTCGCCGCTGCGGGCCTCGAACGCCTGGGCCGGACGGAATATCTTCGCGACCGATTCCCCGCACTGGTGCTTTGCCCTGCTGCGGGCCAGGGCGCGCTGGCTATCGAGACCCGTGCGGATGACCAGGCAACCATCGAGACACTCGCGTTTCTTGATGATGCCGCCACGCGCTTCGCAGTGACCGCGGAGCGTGCCGCGCTTGCCGCCCTTGGAGGTGGTTGCCAGGTTCCAATCGGCATTCATTGCCAGCCCTCACCCGACGGCTTCACCATCACCGGAGCGGTCACTTCCGTGGATGGTCGGCAACTGGTGCGCGAGGCTCTCGATCATCAGGGCGCGGCTGATCCTGTGGGCCTGGGCCAGAGGTTTGCGGCGAGTCTGCTGGAGCAAGGGGCGGGCAGACTGCTGGAAACCACGGCTTTCAGGGATTGACGAGGTTTATCGGCAAGCCCTTTCGTCGGCTTGAGTGGGACAGCTGGAAAGCCTCGCATCGCGGGGGCCCCGACATTACAGGCTGACGGTCGCTCCCTCTTCTAGTCGGATCAGCTTCGCGGGATAGCTGAAGCTATCGGATGCAGCATCATGTTTATGCTTGGTACTGCCTGTTGTGGCCACAGGGGTCGTCACCCCGGTAATGTTTTCGGCATCCACTGACAGGGTCACATAGCTATGGTGGAACTGGTCGCTGAAAATAAGCTTCGCTCCAAGATCATGGTCCACATGTCCGCTATCCGCCGTCATGCCATGGAGGTGAAAATAGCCTCCTGCTCCCGCCACAAGGAAAGGGGTTGGAGTATCGCCGGCGATCTGCTGCTCGATCCGCTGATAGTTATGGACGTGAGCGGTGAGAACCATGTTCGGGACGCGGCGGGAGTCATTGATGGCGTGTTGAACGGCATCTGCCATCGCTGGACTTCCGCTGTGATGATCA
>JAFAKX010000151.1 GCA_019234945.1 Silvibacterium sp. | reverse complement strand
TCGGACGCCTCATCGAGCGCGCCGGCCCCTATACGCTGCGCCTCAAGAGCCAGCACTCTCCCTTCGAGTCACTCCTCGAATCGATCATCTATCAGCAGCTCCACGGCAAAGCCGCGGCCGCCATCCTCAAGCGCCTTCTCACCTACTTCGGCGAGTACCATCCCAGCCCTGAGCACCTCATCGCCGCGCCCGACGACCGGCTACGCGGCTGTGGACTCTCCGCAAACAAGCTTCTCGCGCTGCGCGACCTCGCCGCCAAGACCCTCGACGGAACCGTCCCCACGCTCGCCCAGATCCGCCGCCTTTCCGACGAGGACATCATCGAGCGCCTCACCAAAGTCCGCGGCATCGGCCCCTGGACCGTCGAGATGCTGCTCATCTTCCGCCTCGGCCGCCCCGACGTTCTGCCTGTCACCGACTACGGCGTTCGCAAAGGATTCGCGCTCACCTTCAAGCGCCTGCCGAAGTCAAAGCCCTTCGACTCCTCCATGCTCGCCAAGGCCGACCAGATGCTCCGCCGCGGCGAACGCTGGCGGCCGTGGCGATCTGTGGCATCGTGGTATCTCTGGCGTGCCTGCGACCTGGCCGGCAAAGCCTCGCCGCCACCGGATTAAGGCCGCTTTTTCGACTACACTACCGGGGATGTTGCGCATCGATTCGTCCCTCTTCTTCGTCGTTACGCTGGCGCTATTCACTGTTGCCGCTCTTATCGGCTTGTGGCTGCGACATTGGAGAAGGGCCCGCAAAGAGCCCGAGGAACTCTCCATCACGACGCTTCTGGGAGCAGCCCTCGGTTTGTTCGGGATCATGCTGGGCTTTACCTTTTACATCGCTAACTCTCGCTTTGAGGAGCGGAGACAACTCGAGGTTGCCGAAGCAAACGACCTTCACACTCTGTGGTTCCGGACTTCATTTTTGTCGGAGCCTGCAGGCAACACCGAACGCTTTCTCCTCCGCCAATATCTGCCCGCGCGAATCCAGTTTTTCAGCGCGGGACCGGGCGGACCGGGGTACGAGGAGGCCCTGCATCAGAGCTCTGAATTGCAGAGCCGCATGTGGCAGGTGGCGAATGACGAGGCCGGAGGGCATCGCGATTCCCCGGCGATGCTCTTTCTGACGACGCTGAGCGAAAGTATCCAGGCCGCTGACAAACGAACGGCTGCATTCGAAAACAGGATTCCCGCCCTGTCGTGGGCAATCATGCTTATGCTCGGTATGATGGCCTGTGTTTTGCTCGCCGTCGATTTGAAATCGCATTCCTACATCCTTCGAGGAATGCTGCAGGTCGCGCTCGCCGCCTCGCTCGCATTGACCTACGACATCGACAACCCGCGCAAAGGCTTCGTCCAGGTCAGCCAGCAGAGCATGATGCGCGTGCAGAACATGATCAACGCGACCCCGGCCGATTAAAAGGCTCCGGCCGACTAAAAACGGTTAGGCACCGACGGCGTCGGCAAAGGATTCGCTCGCGCCTTCAAACGCTTGCCCAGGTCAAAGCCGTTCAACTCCTCCATGCTCGCTAGGGTCGCGGCTCTTGCCAAATCTCCCCTTGACAACCAATAAGCCATTGCTTATACATTTACCTATAAGCCGATGCTTATGAGTTCACCGCACCGACCCGCTCTCTTCCGTGCCCTCGGAGACCCCACCCGTCTCGCCATCTTCGAGCTTCTCGCCCGGCAGGAGCACTCCGTCTCCGAGCTGGTCGACAAATTCGAAGTCACCCAGCCGGCTATCTCCCAGCACCTTGGCGCGCTGCGCTCTGTCCGCCTCGTCAGCACCCGGCGCAGTGGACGACACGCCTACTACCGCGCCCGCCCCGAAGGCCTCAAACCCGTCATCGACTGGCTCCGCCACTACCAGAACTTCTGGCCCGAAAAGCTGGTGAACCTTAAAGCCGTTCTCGACAAATCCTCAAAGGAGAATCCCCATGCCCCGCGGCACTGAATCCATCGAAGTCGACTACACACTCGAGCACCCGCCCCAGGAGGTCTGGCGCCTCCTCACCGAACCGAAGCTTCTCGCCATGTGGCTTATGCCCAACGACATCGCTCCTGTCGTCGGGCACAAATTCAACTTCCGCGCGAAACCCATGGGTGACTGGGACGGTGTCGTTGATTGCGAGGTGCTCGAGAGCGAGCCCTTCACACTCTTTGCCTATTCGTGGAAGGGCGGATCAAAGAACAACGATTCCTACGGACACGAGCTTGACACCATCTGCAGTTGGACCCTCACTCCAACCACCTCAGGCGGCACGCTGCTCCATCTCAGCCACTCCGGATTTGATCCGAGCATGTTCGCCTACAAGATCATGGGCCAGGGATGGCGCAGCATGAATCCCGACGGCAAGTTCGACCGGATACTCAGCGGCGAACTCTTCCCTGTGCGCGAATGTGAGCGGGAAGAAGTCGCTACGCCTCAAACGTAGGGAAGCTGAGGAACCGGGTGCCCCAGGTCCCGATTTCAGGTCCCGATTTTGGGACTTGGGAGCGGACTGCTACTTCTTCACTGCACCCAGGATCTCTTTTTGGTTCGCCAGAATTTCCTTCTGATTCTTCAGAATCTCCTTCTGGTTCGACAGGATCTCGTCCAGCGCCTTCTGATTGCGCTTGATCGTCTCCTGGTTTGCGAGAACTTCCTTCTGATTCTGGAGAATGCTTTTCTGGTTGCTGAGAATCTCGGTTTCGGACATTTCTTCCCCTTGCTGGTTTACGAGGATTGCTGCTGCTTCGATATCGTAACCTGCGCTGCGCGACAACCCTGTGCTCGTGACCCAGTGCCCATGATTTGGTGAAACTCGCTGGCCCTGATCCCTGTTCCCTGATCCCTGTTCACTTCTCACAGTGGCGGACAATTTCGCCAAACCAGCTACAATAGAAATAGAGGGATACAGATGGGCCTGCCTGCCGTCACGCAGTCAGGCCTATTCCATTTTTGGGAAACGCTTTGACCAGAGTGCCTGGAATCAATCGATTACGAAACCTAGCCTGTAAACCGCTTTCTTTTGTATGACATTCCGGCATCTCATAGAATCCGTGGAAGATACTTGCAAAATGCCTGTTTTCCATCACTTACAAAAGAGCCGCTGATTGAACCGTCCTGAATTCAATCAGTTACAGGAACTTCGGCAGGTATGGGGGGAGGGGGTTATGCCGGCAATTTTGACTGTCTTTCGGATATGAACTGAAACTACGCCGCCTGATCGCGGGCTTCTCCCAAGGTAACCCGCGCGCTCATCTTCCGCCTTCCCCGGAAGAACGTCACCGTTACGGTGTCTCCGGTCTGGTGGCGGTTCATGATGTCGGAGATGTCCTGCGTGCTCGTCACCTCCTGATCGTCGATGCCGACGATCAGGTCTCCTCCGAGATAGATCTGCATATTGCCCAGGTAAGCGACCTCGTTGCCGCCGCGAAGACCTGCGTGTTCAGCGGCGCCGTTGGGCAGCGTGCGCTGGATCAGCACGCCGTAGTCGGCTGCCAGTCCCATCTGTTCGGCCAGACCGGGATCGATCGGCAGCGACACGATACCCAACGATGGCCTGCGTACGCGGCCGTACTTCTGGAAGTCGCCCAGCACGGCTTTGGCTGTGTCGATCGGGATAGCGAAGCCGATGCCGGCGTTCTGCTCCACTCCTTCGTTGCCGGTCGCGATAAGGGAGTTGATACCGATCACCTCGCCGCGCGAGTTGAGCAGCGGCCCACCGGAGTTGCCCGGGTTGATAGCTGCATCCGTCTGGATGGCGTTCTCGATAGGGTTGCCCTGGGGGCTATGGATCGACCGGATGGCGCTGATGATCCCGGTGGTCATCGTTCCCTGCAACCCGAACGGGTTCCCGATGGCGTAGACCTTCTGGCCTACGACAAGATTTTTCGAGTCCGCCAGCACGGCGGGAACGAGATTCGGGGCATCGATCTGCAGCAGCGCCAGGTCGTGACTTGGATCGCGCCCGATCACGCGAGCCTTCGACCGATGCTTGTCATACGTGGTGACCTCGATCTTCTGAGCGTCCGCGATGACGTGATAGTTGGTGAGGATGTGCCCTTGCTTGTCCAGGATGAACCCGGAACCTTGACCCTGCTGGGGAACCAGTCCATAAAAGAAATTGAGACCGACCGTCGAGGAAGTGATGTTCACGACCGAAGGCATCGCCTTCTTGTAGACCTGAATGTTATTGGTCTCCTCGGCGTCGTACTCAGGCGCGGCATGGGCCTCGGTCAGCGTCAGAGGCGATCCCTTCCCAGGAAGAATCACCTCGCGCCGCGGGCCGTTGTACCGCGAAGTCAGATACCAGAACCCGCCAACGATAACAAGAATAAGAACGATTCTCCGAAAAATCATGACCACACACTCTCTCGCACGGATGCCGCCGGCCCCAGGTTTGCCCGCGATCATCCTGTGAAGATTCTATCGATTCTGAGCCTTTCAGACCCGGGCCGCGTCCTTGAGTTCCGCAAAAATCCGCTCGACCTGGCGCTGTATCTGCTTAAGATCTCCATCGTTCTCGATCACATAATCGCAGAAGGGAATCTTTTCCGAGTCCGGGATCTGAGCGGCCAATCGCGCACGCGCATCGGCCTCGAGGTCGGCTGCGCCCCGACCGCCATCAGTCATGCGAGCCAGGTAACGCGCAATCTTGATCTCGTCCGGAGCGGTCACAAGCATGAGCCTGTCGAAACGCCGACGCCATCCGGGCGCGGTGCCCTGCGAATCGGCTTCAAATATCAGTGCGGACTCGACGATGACGACAGCATTTGGGTCCTCGGCGAAGATGCCTTCGGCCCTCCGCTGTTGCTCCGCGATCACGGCAGGGTGAACGATACGGTTGAGTTCAGCGAGCCGATTCTGGCGGAAGGCAAGATCGGCCAGCAGCCGGCGGTTCAGTGTCCGGTCGCGATGCACCACCTCTGGGCCGAAATGCTCGACGATTTCCTGATAGACGCTCTGCCCCGGAGACATGAGCTCGCGCCCGATCGCGTCGGCTTCGATAACCCGGGCGCCGAGCGACCGGAACATCTCGGCCACGGTGCTCTTTCCGCTTCCCAATCCACCGGTCAGGCCGGCTCGCAGCATGGTCCTCTTGTGGCCGAGTACCCACTACACTGAGTCCATGCAGGAGATCGACCGATTGCGTGAGATTCTAGACCTGATTGTATGCCCGGTATGTCAGGGGCGATTGGTTGTTGCTTCCATCGAGATCCTTTGCACACGATGCGGACGCCGCTACCCGGTAGTCGACCAGATTCCAGTCCTGATTGCGCGTCCGTGAGGTGAGTTGCTTTTCATCAGCCTGCGCGGCTGGGTTTGCAACTCCTCCGCAGCAAATTCAGAAAAAGAGATTACACGCCGATGAAAACTACATCGATGGTTTCTGCGTAATCTTCACACAGGGCCGAAATTCGGCTGGTCGGAAAATGGTGCAACTTTGTTGCAGCATCATGAAACATGCTGCGAGGCGGCTTTCTGGATCGAATCAAGATGCGAATTCGTAGCAACTCGCATGCCACCTCTGGTGTCTAAAGGAACAGCCGGCCCGGAAGTGCAACGAGAGGAGCCCGAAGATGGCAAGCAGCAGGATTGAGCGATTCGCAATTACTGAGTTGGCGGGTCTTCGCAATCAGCTCATGCAGTCCGGAATCGACTTCTGGCAGGCAGCGGAGGTCCTAGCGACATTTCTCGCGGGCCGTGGCTATGGCGTAAACCCAGATCAGGCGCGCGCTGCAGTGATGCGCATCGAGGGCGCGGGGTGCTCCTATGAATGCATGCAGTCGGAGCTGGAGCGCGTTGCGTTGGTGATGTAAAGCGATTTCTCTCGCCTACTCCGCCTTACGGTCTTAAGATCGCCCTGTCGCAATTCCTCCAGTTTCGGACAGGGTGGATGAATCGCACAACAATACTTACTCTGCTGTCGGCGATCGTAGCTGCAAACTCTTGCGCGATTGTGGCAGCCCAGCCCGCAAGTCCCGACCATCATGCAACGGTTTTGCACGCTTCGCGGCTGCTCGATGTCTCTGCTGGGAGCATCGTTTCGCCCGGCGAAGTGCTGATTGAGGGTGACCGGATCGTGGCGGCCGGTGCTTCGGTCGAGCGTCCGGTGGGCTCACAGGTCATCGATCTCGGAGATGCCACGTTAATGCCCGGCCTGATCGATGCGCACATACATCTATTCCTGCACCCTGGGGCAGAGGACCTGCAGACCGTCGAAGAGTCGGTTCCGCAGCGGACGATCATGGCGACGCTGGCCGCACGGGATGACCTGATGGCCGGGTTCACTGCGGAGCGCGATATGGGCACGGAAGGCGCAGGATCGGCCGATACGGCGGTGCGCAACGCGATCAACGAAGGGCTCATTCCGGGGCCGCGCCTGCGGATCAGCGGAAACGCCATCGATATTCTCGGCGGTCACGAAGATGCGAACGACTTCAATCCGGCGCAGCATGTGCTATCGAACGCGACTTATGCCAACGATTCCGAACAACTGATCGAGGCGATTCGCCAACAGCTCAAGGAGGGTTCGGACTTCGTCAAGATCTACGAGACAGGGAAAGATTCCATCCACGATGGAGTCTTCTCGACGCCCTACCAATACACGACGGATCAGCTGCGGGCAGCTGTCACTGAAGCGACACGTGTGGGAAAGAAAGTAGCGGTGCATGCGATGGGCGAGCCGGGAACGCTATATGCCGCTCAGGCCGGCGTGGCGTCGATTGATCATGCGGCGCAACTGAGCCCCGAGACGATGCGCATCATGCGGGAGAAGGGGATTCCCGCGGTTCCGACCTTCACCATCTTCGAGTACTTCGCCAATCATGCGGCCAATCCTGCAGTGGCGGCGCGCGAGCGTGCCATGTTCGACTTTCACGCGGCGGAGTTCAAGAAGCAGCTTGCTGCGGGCGTTCCGTTTGCGGTGGGTTCGGATGTGGGGCCGTTTCCGCATGGAACGCAGGCACGCGAGCTGGTGCTGATGCATCAGCTCGGAATGCCGATCGTCGATGTCCTCAAGGCCGACCTGCTGAACGGCGCCAAACTGCTTGGGTGGGAAGGACAGATCGGTGAGCTCAAGTCTGGCTATTACGCGGACATCATCGCTGTTCCAGGCAATCCGCTGGAGGACATCAGCGTCACCCAGCGGGTCGTGTTCGTAATGAAGGGCGGCGTGATTTACAAGCGGCGCTGATTTTCGGCTTCAGATCGCGTTGTCGGCGATTGTCAGAGCCTTATCGAGAGCGTCGACGCCGATATCGATCTCTTCTTTTTCAACGATGAGGGGCGGGGCCACCACGAAGTGGCTGATCCAAGCCTGGAGGGACACCCCCCGCTTGAGCATGTCGGCGGCGACCTGCTCGACGACAGCCGGCTTGCCGTCCACCTTGTCCTGCATGGTGTTGAAGGGGGTCTTTGCCTGCTGGTCGCGGACGAGTTCCACCGCCCAGAAGAGACCCAGACCGCGGACGTCCCCGATCGACGGGTGCTTGGGCTTGAGCGCCTGGAGCTTCTGGCCGAGGTAGTGGCCCATCTCGCGGGAGCGGGCGACGAGGTCGAGGCGCTGCATCTCGTGGATGGCGGCGAGGGCGGGGCCGAGGGTCATGGGGTGGGCTTCGTAGGTGTGTCCGTGGGCGAAGAAGTGGTCCTCGAAGTACTCGGCGATCTTCCCGGTCGTGGCGCAGAGGCCAAGGGGCACATAGGCGGACGTAATGCCCTTGGCGGTGACGAGGATGTCGGGCTTGACGCCCCAGTTGTCCATGGCGAACCACTCGCCGGTACGTCCCCAGCCGGACATGACCTCATCGGCGATGAGCAGGACGCCGTGGCGGTCGCAGATCTCCCGCAGCTTCGGCATGTATTCCTTCGGCGGTACCAATACTCCATTCGTTCCGACGACTGGCTCGACGATCACGGCGGCGACATCGCTCTCGTTGGCGATCATGTGCTCGAGGTAGTCGGCGCAGGCGATTCCGCAGCCAGGGTAGGTGTGCCTGATGGGGCACTTGTAGCAGTTGACTTCAGGGGCGAAGACGAAGCCCTGGCCCTTGCCGCCGACGGATTCCAGGGGCCAGCGGCGCGGATCTCCGGTGGCGGCGATCGAGGCCATGGTCGATCCGTGGTATGAGCGGTAGCGGGCAAGAATCTTGGTCTTGCGGGTGTACATGCGGGCGATCTTGAAGGCCGCTTCGTTGGCCTCGGTGCCCGAGGTGGTGAAGAAGAATTTCGTCAGGCCCTCGGGTAGGACGTCGAGGAGGCGGCGGCTGAGCTCGACGCGGGCGTCGGTGGCGTAGCCAGGCATGATGTAGGCCAGCTTACGGGCCTGCTCGGCGATGGCCTCGATGACGGCCTGGTTCTTGTGGCCGAGGTTCGAGCACATCAGCTGCGAGGAGAAGTCGAGGTAGCGCTTGTCGGAGGCGTCAATGAAGTAGCAGCCCTCAGCGTCGACGACATGCATCGGGTTCCAGGAGCGCTGGTACTTCCAGGTTCCGTAGTTCAGCTTTTTGGTCCAGCGAACTACCTCTTCCGTGCTCAGGGCTGCTTCTTCGGTGGTCCGGGCGGGGGACTCGGGGGCGGTCTCGGTGGGATTCATGGAGCGGTTTTACCTCTTTCCGACCACTATATACCCCCACCCCTCCCCCTCCCTGTAGAATCTGTTTCCCATTCATTCGATTGGAGTTAATCTATACGTCGCTTGTAATCCATTCATTCGCCGTTAGTTAGCGATAGTTCATCAGAAACACAGGGGTTACACGCCAAATTTGCACCTTTTGTGGTGCCATTGCCGTAAGCCATTCATTTCAGGAGAACGATTTTGTAAGCCATTCATGGGGCAGGGATTAGGGATTAGCGATTAGGGTTTAGGGATTAGCGATTAGCTGCGCGGTTCTTGCGGACAACAAGAAAGCCCGGCTGCAAGTGCGGCCGGGCCTCTGTTTCTTTACCCTCTAATTCTATTGTAGCTGGTTTGGGGAAATTCTCGGCCACGGTGGGATGGGGCAACAAATGCGAAGGCGTCAGATCGGAAGCGGGCCAATCCAGTCCAGTTCAAGCCCGGCAACAGAGCGAAGCTCCGGATCTCCTGTTACGAGCGCGCAGGAATATTTCTGCGCAAGTGCTGCCGCGAAGGCGTCGGCGTACGCAATGGGATGAAGGCTCTTGAGAATTGCAGCGTCCCAGATTTCCTCAAGGGTGGGCACCTCAATTGTGACGGGAAGGGTTGGGGAGGATGAGCGCCACGCCTCGGCGAGTTCCTGGCTATATTCCTTACGGAGAAAATAGTAGACTTCGCCCACGTTGATGGCGCTCATATGGAGGCGCGCCGCACCGATCTCGCAGAGTGAGAGAAGGTGCGCGACGGCATTGGTTGCCGGTTGCCGCCCGTTGATCCACTCGAGAATTGCCCAGGAATCAAGGACGCGCGTCTTCACGCTCGCGTTCCTGCTTCTTGAAGGCTGCGAATGATTCCATCAGATCGCCAGCGGCGGCACCCTGAAGTTTCTTCCACGGTGCTTCCCTGGAGAGGACGATATCCTGACCCCGGATCTCCAGGGTCAATCTGGAGCCTTCGGTCAGATTGAGGGCTTCCCGCACCTGTTTTGGAATCACTATCTGCCCCTTGGATGAGACCTTGATCTGCTGCATATAAATGATCTTACCATAAGTAAGCAGCAGCCGTTTCCACCCAGATTCTCGGCGCCAAGGCACAGGGAACGGGGATCAGGGATCAGGGAACAGGGATTAGCGATTAGGGATTAGGATTAGCGATCAGGACGGTCTGGGTTCGGCTTTGGCGCTGTCCGGATACGTCCTTAGCGGATGGCGGTGAGGGCGCGATATTGGGATAACATCTGCATCCGCCACCGGAGAATGATGCCGAAGGCCAATATGAAAAAGAGACCCGCTGTCTGCTGGATGGAAATAAAGGTATCGAAGTAGTCCCGGGCGAAGTAGCGTATTGCTGCCAGGACGATGATCACGAGGAAAAAGGCTTTCGAGCGGTGCATCACAACTTCGTCGCCTCTGATCACCAGTCGCGAAGTGACGAGCAGTGGCCAGGAAAGCAGAAGCGCACCAATCAGGAATGCCACTGCAGCCCAGAGAAGCGGCACGCGAAACGCCGGGACCAGAAACATGCAGAAGCCGGTGCTCATGCCGAGCGGCGGGATGACAATCTTGCGGACTGTTACGGCAGTCCTTGCCTCACGAACTCGCCAAACGATTACGCCTATGAGGCCCAATACGGAGACGAGCGCGGAAGTTCCCAGAACATGCAGATTCAGGTGCATTTGGAGAAGGGCGTACAGCTATTTTAGCAATATTTGATTCAAGTCGCCTGGTCACGTTAACCGGCAGACTCGGACGGACGGCTCGGGTGTTCAGCGCTGCACCCGTCAGCGTTCAGAAGGCCCCGCACAAGGCAAAGCCTTGGGCCTTTAGCTCTTTTTCAATCGCTTGCGAGCCGCTGCCTTTTGTTCTTTCAGCCGTCTTCGCATGAGGGCATGAAGAAGCAAGAGCAAATCTTCACGCCAAATCCCGAACGGTTTGAGAATCTCTTCGGCACGGATCAGTGCAGCCTCGGCGCGGACCGATGCACTCAGCCAGGAGTCGAGGAACGGGCTGTCCCCGAGTTGTTTGGGGGTGTACTCGAGGATCGGCAGCAGGGCATCGAGCAAAGGGTAGTCGTCGAGGGTCTTCGCATGAAGACTCACCTTGGCTTGGAACCTGTCGTAGAGTGCTGGTCTTTTGCTTGGATCGAAATCGAGCATTGTGGTACCTAAGCACCGAGATTGAGAGATGGCAGGGACGCGATAATCTGTTGGGTTTCAAGCGATACCGTGATGACCTGGCCGATGAGGCGGACGATGTATTCGGGGTCATCTTCGCGATTGGGGTCGTTGACGATGCCGGAGCGGGTGTCGGTCGAGACGCGGTACTGGTCCATGATCCATTCGAGGGCGGAACGATTGCCTAGCTTGTATCCGTGGGCCTCAGGAGGGATGCCGCGCAGGGTGAGGAACCGGTTATAGCGAAGCTCGGTCCTGTCCTTTGACAGGGACATTTTCTCGACGCGCCAATCGAGCTTTTCGCCAGGATTTTCGACGTGCTCCAAGGGGTATTCGGTTTGCTGCTCGTAGTTGATGTGAATGTCCATGAGCCGCTGACCGATTTCGGCATAGCGGTGGAACTCGGGCGCGAGGGGGATCCGGGGCAGCTCGCGTTTGAGGTTGGCGGCGTAGCGGGAGCGGTATTCCGGGTGATGGAGCAGTGCGTAGGTGTAATGAAAGATGTCCCACTTGGTGATGGTGTGGTCGCCGTAGTGGCTGCGGAACTCGCCGAGCGCCCAGTCGGTGATGTTCTCGCGGCGGTTGGAGCCGTCTTCGTCGTAGGTGTAGAAGGGGAAGCATTGACCTGTTGATGCGGCACCCACAACGTGCATGTCGGACAGGCAATCGGTCCCGAGTACGAGGAACGGCTTTTCTGAGCCTGGCCCGGTAAGGGAAATCGCCCTGTTTGTGACTTCCATTCCCCAGATTTTTGGCAACGTATAAACTTCTTCGTTCAGCGTCGCATCGAAGTATAACTTCGTCTTGGAGTATGGGCGATATGTAGCCGTAACAACCTGTGCGGGATCAAAGGAAAGACGTTTGCCGCTGGCCAAATCTTGTTTCAGGTCTCGACTCCAGCTGATGAATTCTGACTCATAACGGACGAATCCATCAACATCCTCGCTGCCTTCGTTCCGCCAACGATCCACTTCAGAGTTGTAGAAGTTAAGAGTTCTTTTGACGTTCGTTATCAGCGCCGCGGAATCGAAGTTGTACACCCAAGCGTCCCGATTCGATTTGATGCCGTTTGAATACAAGGCAAAAATCCCTCTTTCATCGTTCCGGTCGCAACCGATGCGACTGAAGCTGCCGAAGTCGCCGTTCTCATCCGGGAACCAATCTGCTCCGCGTTCAGGCTGAAACTCTTGCCATATGACCTTCGAAAGACTTCCATGGTCTTCTAAAATTTCCTCCTTTGCGGCTCGTCGGAGGTAATCTCCAACCCTAAAGAGATGAATACGGGCCGGAGCTTTATTCTCGACTCTCCTCTTGACAAGGAACGTAATTCCAATGCCCACGCGAATCGCATCGTTGAAGATGTTACCTCCTTCCTGCTGACGTCTTATGCCGGAAGTTCGGGCGTTTCCCTTCAGATCGAAGTGGTAGATTTCTGAAAACGTTGCCGCAAGGCTGATCCGCATTCCATCAAACGCCAGCCCTTCTAGAAACCCGTTATTGGTGACGAAGGCAACTACGCCTTCTTCGCCAATACGGTCGGAGGCCCATCTAAATGCCCTCACGTACATGTCCCACAACGCATTTTTATTGGTTGCCTTGGATGGTTTCACATAGCTGTCGACAATCAGTTGGTCGAGAATCGGGTACTTCCGCTTTTTATTGTTTTCGTCTTCATTGCTTTGCCAAGCGTTGTAAGGCGGATTTCCAATTACGACGAACACCTCTTTCTTATTTTGTCTGGCAATTCTACGTGCATTCTCCTCGGCAAATGCACCCGTTTGCCGCTTCACTTCAAACGTATCAACGAGGCAGATGCCCTCGAAGGGCTCGTACTGGCCGGCCCGTTCGAGGTAAGCGTGCTCGATATTCATGCTGGCGATGTAGTAGGGCAGCAGCATGACTTCGTTGCAGTGCAGTTCGTTGCGATACTTCTGCGGCAGCCGGGTGGTCTTGATCTCCTGCATGATGCGGGTGATGAAGTTGCCGGTGCCAACGAAGGGGTCGAGGATGTGGACCCCTTCGTCGCTGAGGCTGCGACCGAACTCGTGCTTCAAGATTTCCCCGACGCTGCGCACCATGAAATCGACGATGGATTGCGGCGTGTATACGATGCCGTGGGTGTCTGCCTGCCTCCTGTCGAAGTTCTGGAAGAACTTCTCGTAAACGTTGTTGAGGAACTTCTGTTTCTCGCTGTACTCGGAGATTTCAGCGGCGGCCTCCTCAATGGCCTTGTAGAAGCGGTCGAGCGGCTTGAGGAAGGCATCGCGGCTGAAATGGCGACTGGTGAGCGAGTCGATGACCTTTTCGATCTCGGCAGCGATGACGTTGCGGCGGCTGAATTCGGGATTGTCGAAGATGCGGCGGAAGATGCGTTCGGTGAGCAGGTGCTGGACGAGCATCTCCTCGATGACCTGATCGGTGAGGTCGGGATTGATGGATTCGCGGCAGACCTCGGCGAAGGCGGCAAAGCGCTCGATGAAGACCTTGTTTGTCTTCCTCTCGGCCTCTATTAGCTTTATGGCACCCTGGGCGATATCAGGAATTCGTTCGGAGAATTCGGTGACGGCGCGGTCCCAGTCATCGAGGTGCCGCTCGCGCCACCCAAAGAACTGCTGGAGAAGGTCAACGAGGCTGGCGGGATCTTCGATGCTGTTGTTGAACTCAATGCGCCCGTTCTGGAAAAGAATGGCGCGGGCGGGTTGCTGGAAGAGGATGTTGGTGCGGGGGTATCCGGCTTCGAACTTTTTGCGCATTTCGAGTTCGAGGTCGTCTCTGGTGTCCTTGGCCTCCCAGTATCCGCGCGGAAGGTTGAAAGCATCGAGGATGGCGGCGTCGATGCGGAGCGGGTGCTGTCCCTTGCGCTTGAACTGATACTCAGGGATAACAGTCCACTTGAACTGCCCGGCGCACTTTTCGAGCAGCGCCTCAAAGGAGCGGCGGATATTGCCTTCGTTGTCGAAGTGGAGGCGTCCGAAGGTGGTGAGTGTTTCGTAGTAGGCCTTGACGGGGGCGTGCGTTGGTTTCAGCTGGAGCGTGCTCATCGGAGGGAACTGCTGAAACTATACAGGTTGGCTTGCGATGCTTCTAGATTACGACTGCTCGCTCCGGCTTCGCCTGCTCCCGGGCCTTCGGCAGCAAGGCGGGCGCTCCGCGCAGGTCTCTTATCCGCGGAGCTAAAGATCACCCCGGCGACCAAGACCTATCGCCGGGGACCCCGATTGCTCCGCGCTTCTACCGGGCCTCGCGATACGAGGCTGGGGATTCTAGTGGCTGGTGTGGGGGAGTGCATCCCACCCTTCGCGCGGAGCGCTCAGGATGGGGCGCCCAGTAAGGTTGGGGCACCCAAAGTTCGTGCTCCTGTTCGAAACTCTCCCGTAAGCGGCCCAGGTTATGGCAGATTGCGGATCATCAGTTCCCCCGCCCCCAAGATGCCAAGCTTCCTCATGCGGAACTGTAGCGTGGAACGATTCATGCCGAGCCGCGCAGCCGCGCCGTTCCGCCCGGAAATGACCCATTTGGTTTCCTTCAGGGTAGCGAGGATGTGCTCCCGCTCAGCCTCTTCGAGGGTTCTGCGCTTCGGTCCCTGAAGAGCAGTTGCGGTTTGAAATTGCAAACCCGCAAGGGGAACCTGAAGCACGGGACCGGGCGACATGATGATGGAACGCTCAATCAAGTTCTGCAATTCGCGGATATTCCCCGGCCATGAATAGCGAACAAGCGCTTCCATGGTTTCCGAAGGAATCGTGTCGATCACGCAGTTCATCTTGCGCGCGAAGTACTGCACGAAGTGCCTTACCAGCAAGGGAATGTCTTCGGGCCGCTCACGAAGCGGAGGAACATGAATCGGAAAGACATTCAGCCGGTAAAAGAGGTCCGCGCGAAATGTCCGCTTCTCGACGCAGGCAGCAAGGTCTCTATTGGTTGCGGCGATGAGGCGCGCATCCGTCTTGATGGTTCGGGTGCCTCCCAGGCGCTCGAACTCCCGCTCTTGCAGAACGCGAAGCAACTTAGGCTGAAGTTCCAGCGAAATCTCACCGATCTCATCCAGAAAGGCCGTCCCACGATTGGCCAGCTCAAATCGCCCGAGCCTCTGCATGATGGCTCCGGTGAATGCGCCTTTTTCGTGACCGAAAAGTTCGCTTTCCAGCAGTCCGGTGGGTATCGCGCCGCAGTTCAATTTCACGAACGAGTTGGAATGCCGTGGACTCCGCTCGTGGATGGCCCGGGCCACAAGTTCCTTGCCGGTGCCTGTTTCCCCGTAGATGATCACGGTGGACTCGGTTGGCGCGACCGTCTCGATGCTGCGCAGCACTGCGCGGATTGCAGAACTCCGGCCGATGATCTGCTCAAAGCC
>JAFAKX010000191.1 GCA_019234945.1 Silvibacterium sp. | reverse complement strand
ATGTTCCCCACCATCTTCAGCTTGGGAGAAGCGGAGCTTGGCTCTCTTTCGGGAACCGGATCCGGTTTGCTGAACATGGCCATTGTCGGCGGGGCAATCATTCCGGTAATCCAAGGGGTCATTGCAGACCACATGGGGCTACACCATGCGTTTTTGCCGCCCCTACTTTGCTACCTCTATATCATCTTTTACGCGTTCAGGGCTCGAAACCGAACAGTGAACGGTATGCCAACGCCTGAGTAAAGGGCTCGGTCAATTCCTCACTCTCCGAGACTCTTCGAGATGCCGGTGGAGCCTGCAGCGAATGCTGCTCCTTCAGGAGGTCAAAAACATGATTTCGTTTGATGCCGAGCATATGGCAGTCCATTTCCCCGCCGATCGCCGCGTCCGTTTATGGATTCGTCCTTCGATCTTGATCGGAGCCGGCACGGTACTCGCAGCGTTCGTGTTCGCGGCCTGGATCGAGGTTGCTGTGGGCGGTTTGCCGTATATTCCGCCTGTTCCGCAGATCGATCCGAATAACTTCGCCGGGCCGCACGGATTTCCGTGGTGGGTCCGTTATTGCCATTTCTTCAACCTCCTCTTCGTCACAATGCTCATCCGCAGCGGCCTTTCGATTCTGGCGGATCATGCGCGGCTCTATTTTAACGACGATTGCACGCCAGACAGCGAGTGGATCCGCTTCACGCCCCTCCGGGTTCCGCGCGACCGCATATGGACTGCAAAGGATGATTCGCGGTATCTTTCACCGCTCATCGGCACGCCCGGCTACAGACACACAGTTGGCGTTGCCCGCGTGTGGCACTTCATAAACGTGCATGGCTTCATCGTGTGCGGAGTGTGCTTCGTGGCCATGCTTTTTTCAACCGAGCAGTGGCAGCGCCTGGTGCCCGATTCGCCCGCCGTTGTCCTGCAAGCATGGAATTATTGGGTGCACTATGCCACCTTCCATCTGCCCCCCGAGCCCAACGGTTTTTACGGCTATAACCCCCTGCAGCAGATCGCTTACTTCACGGTGGTCTTCATCTTTGGTCCGCTGGCCATTCTCACTGGTATCGCGATGTCTCCGGCGGTCGCGAATCACTTCTCATGGTACGCAAAGCTCTTCGGTGGCAGACAATCAGCGCGTTCCGTCCACTTTCTCACTATGTTGGGTTTTCTGGCCTTCATCGTAGTTCACGTCACGCTCGTGGTGATGACCGGATTCGCGCGCAACATGAACCACATCGTGTTGGGCACGAATGACGAAGGCCGCTTGGGCATTGTGCTTGGGTCTGTGGGCATCGGCCTCGTGGTTTTATGCTGGATAGCCGCGCATTATCTTTCGTGGTACCGGCCCCGTGCGCTACAGCACGCGCTCAAGGTAATTACCTACCACATGCAATTGCTCACACTCAACAGGCTGGCTCCGGAGAAGAATTACACCGACAAGGACATCTCGCCCTACTTCTGGCCCAACGGCCAAATGCCTGTGCGCGACGATTGGAAGCGTCTGGCCGAAGGCGGCTTCTGCGACTTCAAGCTGAAAGTCGGCGGGCTGGTCGAGAATCCGGTCGAACTCTCGCTGGCCGACTTGCGCAAGCTGGGCGAGTCAGAACACATCGCCATGCATCATTGCATTCAGGGCTGAGTGGCATCGCCAAGTGGGGCGGGATCTCGATGAAGACCCTGATCGAGTTCGTCCGGCCTCGGCCCGAGGTAAAGGCCGTCGCTTTTTTCTCTTTTGGCGGCGCGCTCTATGGTGGGCCCTACTATGACACACAAAGCCTCGAGAACGTCCTCAAACCACAATGCCTTCTGGCCAGCGAGATGAACGGCCAGCCGCTGACCGAGGTGTACGGCGCCCCGCTCCGTCTGCGCGTTGAGAATCAGCTCGGTTACAAGATGGTCAAGTGGATCGAGCGCATCGAGTTTGTCGAATCGGAAAAGGAGCTGGGCAAGGGCGAAGGCGGAAAGAATGAGGACGACGAGTACTTCGATCTCTTACCCAATATCTGAGTGACCGGGGAGCGAACAGTGGGAGATGAACGTGCGAACGTCCACAGCGCGGGGCCTGATCATGTTGCGGTGCTGCTGCGGAGGCTTCGCCTGGCCTGGCTGCTTGATCACTTTCCGCCTCGCGTGGTGTGGGCTCTCTACATTTTCATCAATGGATTCTTAACTATCGCCCTGCTGGCGCTGCTGGCCGTCGTCACCAGCAGTCCGTTTGTGTTTCCGTCGCTCGGCCCAACAGCCTTTCTACTCTTCCTCGCGCCCTTGCAGCAGAGCTCCAGCCCGCGTAACACGATACTTGGCCACGCCATCGGTTTGGCCTGCGGCTACGGCGCCTACGTCGTAACCGGTGCCGCCAACATGCCCTTCGGCATCCATCCCGATGTTTACTGGTCAAGGGTTTTCGCCGCCGCGCTGTCTCTTTCGGCCACCGGTGCATTCATGGTCCTGCTGCGCGCTGACCATCCGCCGGCCGGCGCAACAACGCTGATTGTTTCGCTGGGAATCATTTCCCAACCGAAGGCGCTCGTCATTATTGAGGTCGCCGTCCTCTTGCTGGTCGCGCAAGCCCTTATCATCAATCGTCTGGCCGGGTTGCCGTATCCGCTTTGGAAGTATCGTCCGCAGGGCTGACCGTAAAGAAAGGCAAAGCTGACATCCAAATTGGACCGGACAGTGTGACTTGCGGCAGTAAACGAGAGCCACACTGGAGATCTGAGGAGCATTATGGTGCGACGGGAGCGCTGCCTTGAATGACGTCGCTAAACGCACCTGCGGTGAGTTCCGTCCGGTCTTGTTGGCAACAATTGAATCAGAAGCTGCCAGGTGCAAGATGCGGCTCGCGGACGATCGGGTTAGTCAAGTCTATTTGCTCCCGGTTAACTTGGCACTTATAGCGTGAGTCACGTGGATTCAGAACGGCTGCAGGGTTGCTGTTCCGAAAACGGCGTGGAATCGCTCACAATAAATAGCCACTGTGCTGTAGCGTGTGAAGTCGGTGTTTGCCGGAAGCTTATAGAACTGATCGCCTTCGTTGCCCTTCAGCCCGCCAACCTCAACCGAGGCTAAAGCCTTCCCTGGCGCAGTGTTTTGTAGGGCCGGGTCGTCGCCTGTGGCAAGGACAACGTGCACATCAGGACCATTCGACGTATGAAAATCGGTTAGGCGCAGAATCAACGTGCCATCGGGCTGGCGGTAGACCGTTGCACGACCGCTCGTCTCATGCAACTTTCGGCTCAGCCTGCCAGTATAGATAGGCTGGGCGTCACGATCTACAGCAAAAGGAGCGGCCTCGTTTACGCGCTGGTTGATGAACAACTTTTCAGGTCGGAAGAGATACCAGAGTGCCCCGACCACGATCAGGAAAGCCACTGTGGAGAGCAGTTTGTGTTTAAGAAGGAAGGAAATCATGAAATTCACTTGGATTTGTACGCAGCTTGAAATTTTGCGGCCGGACATCAGTGCATCGGATGACCGGCCCTAACGACTGGGCCGAGCAATTCCTCAGAATTTCTCCAAAGGAGCCGTGCCGAAGTTTGCATTGAAGCGCTCGCAATAGATCGCTACTGTATGAAACTTAGCGAGGTCAGCACCCGCAGGGATGTCGTAATTCTGATCTCCCTCATTGCCCTTAAGCTTGCCAAGTTCGATACGCTCGACGTTGCTCTTCAGAAAGTTGTCGTTGTCCTGTGCATCATTTGCAGCAATGAGCAGCACATGCACGTCAGGACCGTTGGATGTTTTGAAGTCAGTAAGGCGAAGGGTCATTTTGCCGTCAGCTCCCTTGTAGACTGACGCGCGTCCACTGGTGGAATGCACCTGGCCATGGAAGACCCCCGTTTGGACGGGCGTGGAGCTTTGAGCAAATGCGGCGGTCACAGTCGCAGCAAGTGATAGAACAGCGATGCAGCTGAGTTTCCGAAGACGATTCATGGTGGTTCTTCCTTTCAAGTGTGATTGAGCGCGATTGAGCGCGAGGCTTCGATTGACGTAGATGGTTTAACGTTTCCGTGCGACTACGTCGTCATAAAAGCGATGGATGTGGTCTGAGATATATGCGAGGCAATCTTCTACGGCAAAATGCCCGGCTTCGAGCCGATGCATCTCGGCCCTCGGAAGATCAGCCAGGTATGCCTCTCCGCCCTCGCGAGTGAAAAAGATGTCGTCCTGTCCCCAGAAGATGATCGTCGGAGGCTGATGCTTTCTGAGAAACTCTTGCCACTTTGGATACAGCATGACGTTATTGCGGTAGTCGTAGAAGAGATCAAGCTGGATCTGCCGCCCATTTGGCTTCTGCAGCGTGGTGTAGTAATCGGAGTTCCAGTTGTCTGGACTGATCAGCTCGGGCAGTTTCGCTCCGTGCAGATATACCGTCTTCACCGTGTCATATTCCAGTAGACCCGCGACTCCTGCTTCGTTTTCAGGAGTACGGTTGTGCCAGAGAGCGTTACGCAAACCGCCCCAGGCCTCGGTGAATCCGATCTCGTAAGCATTGGTGTTCTGGACAATCAGCCACTCGAGCGCCCCCGGCTTGCGCGTCACGATGCGAAAGCCGACCGGCCCTCCGTAGTCCTGCGCGTAGAGACCGAAGCGGTCAAAGCCCTTTTGCACTAGGAAGTGCTCAATGACTTCTGCCAGGTTGTCGAAGGTATAGGCGAACTTCGCAGGGTTGGGAGCATCGCTGCCGCCAAAGCCCGGATAGTCTGGCGAGATGACGTGAAAGCGATCGGCAAGCGCTGGCATGAGGTTGCGGTACTGATGCGACGAGGAAGGAAAGCCGTGCAGCAGAACCAGCTTCGGGCTGCCGACCCTCCCAGCTTCACGATAGGCAACGTTGAGTCCGTCGACGGTCAGAGTCTTATACATAACCGTGGTGGTTTCGATCGCGGGTGTGTAGTTCTTCGTCATAGGTTTTCCTTTGTTAAGGAGTGGTTGGTCCGGAACGATTGCTGATCGCTCCGCGTCACGAACTGCTCTCCACGCCACATTGGAAGCGCTCCATCAGTAAGAAGTAACAACGTTTGTTTTGCTTGCTGTTATCAGAAATAGTGATAAAGTAGCAGTTCATGGAACTGCGTCATTTGCGATATTTCTGTGCAGTTGCCGAGGAGCAGAGCTTTACCTCTGCGGCGCGGCGCCTGCATGTTTCGCAGTCGGGAGTGAGCGGGCAAGTGAGGGATCTGGAAAGAGAACTGGGCGTAACTCTGCTCCGACGAAATCAGCGTGAAGTTATGCTGACCCTGGAGGGCGCGGTGTTTCTGCGCGAGGCGCAGGAGATCCTGGCGCACGCGCAGCGGGCAGTGGAGATAGTCACGCGCGCTTCCCACGGCCAGTACGGGAAACTCACGATCGGCCTTTGTGGACCAGCGACGTCAACATTTCTGCCCCGCCTCATCCGCGAATTCAGGAAACGGCAGCCGGGAGTGAGGTTGTCTCTCAAGGACCTCGAGCCCGCGCAGCAACCGTCCGCGCTTGCAAACCGGGAGATCGACGTCGGGTTTACCCGCAGCGTTCCAGCAGAGTTTCGCAAGACACTGCGCAGCGAGATATATTTCAGCGAGCCCATCGTAGCGGTGCTGCCACGCGGTCATGTGCTGGAAGATACCGAAGCCATTCAGCTTGCGCAACTATCCGCAGAAAGAATCATTCTTTACGCGCGCGAGGGCGCTCCCGAGCTATTTGATGCAATCATTGCCATGTGCAGGAGAGCGAAATTCTCGCCGAGCATCGTGGATACCCCGCGCCTTTGGCAATCTGTCCTTACGATGGTGGAGGCGGACGAAGGTATTGCGCTTGTACCCGCGTGTGTTCAGCACCTTCGCTCGAACGGTGTATCGTTCAGACCTTTGCGCGACAACAAATGCCGCGTGGATGTGGTGCTGGCGTGGCGCCAGAGTGACCCCGACGCGATCCGCGATGGCTTCGTGAACCTGCTGCGAAAGAGGCGGCCAGATATAGCGCGGGCGATGCAGGAATCTAACGGATAGATATCAGAGAACGTGCCTTGGCGTACCTAATTTCGTTCTCGGTGAGTAAGAAAGCGCCCGTACGCGTCGAGGTAAGCGAAGCATTACGGAGTACCATCTATCAGTTATTTGCGTTCATTTTCGAAAATGATCGCTTTCCTGCCGAAATAGCTGATCAGGTAACAGGACGCTCCTAGTGATATGACGTCCTTAAAAAGGAACAGGCCCACAAAACTCATGTATCTCATGTACCGTATCCCATGAACGGCAATAATCGCGCCGGGGGTAGTTATTACCATAGAGCCGGTTATAAAGAACATGACCGAGGTGATAAGTCCGCCTATGATACCTGCTTTAGGTCTCAAATAGCCTGCAGCAATCAATACGGCGGCAATGATCTCGGTAACACCGATTAGATCCGAGCCGATATAAGGTCCGAACAATTTAAAATGCCAGCTGATCAGCGAGCACGTCTCTGTTTTCTTCTGTAGGCTCGGACCAATATTTGCGAATCGGTCCCCACGCGTCGCCGAGGCCTTCTTCATAGGCGTTGCCATTCTGCGAAACGATGGCTGTCACCCGTTCCGGATGGCGCATCGCCAGGCGCAAGCCGGTAGGAGCACCGTAGTCGAAAATGTAAATTGCGTAACGGCTAAGGCCGAGCGCTTCCGCGAAGGACTCGAGCGTGCCGGCCAATCCATCGAACGTATATACATACTTCCGTTCTTGCGGGACCTCGGTGAATCCGAATCCGGGGAGATCCGGCGCGATCACGCGGTACTGCTCGGCGAGGCGTGGAATGAGATCCCGGAACATGAAGGATGAGGTTGGGAATCCGTGAAGCAAAAGCAACACAGGTGCTCCTGCATCGCCAGCCTCGCGGTAGAACACTTGGACTCCGTCCGCCACAACTCTGCGTATCGACGTCACGGGCACTTGGGACTGGGTTTTCGCTGCACTGTTTGCATGTCCTGACAGGACCGGGCTCATGACAACTTCTCCTCATTCTGACGATCTGGTTGCGTGTGTGCGCGATTTGCCGATACAGCACGGCAACTGCGGGCAATTTCGTTTTTGCATTGCGGCGCGTTTTCATAAAACGCGATGAATGTCACAGCGCGATACCAGAAGCACCGCTTGCCTTTTCGAGGTTGGGTCCAGAGACAAGTTGTTCTCTATCTGCACAATAAATTCACGCCGGAACGAAGCGCCTCTCAACCAGGCACTGGCAGGTACGTGACGAACATCCGACACTGACGGGAATCGGTCACGAACCCCGTCGCAGAAAACAGCACTCGCATGTGGAGTGACAAGAGCATGTCCGTTGCCGTTCGATTACTGTTGAAGGATTGAGGCCGAGGTTGGAAGCGAGACCTTAGACGCCGGGTAACCGGCCGTTGACCGCGCTTGTCTCTCGGGAGGAGGCAGGACGGACGATTCCATGCTTCTGCATCTTGTAAACTAGAGAGGTGCGTTTCATCCTCAGGCGCTGGGCCGCGCCATTCCGTCCTCCCACAACCCAGTTGCTCAATTCGAGAGCGCGGACAATGTGATCCCGTTCTACTTCGTCAAGAGCTGTCATGGGCAGATTTGATTTACCTGGAGCGCTGAAGGGCTCAAGTTCGGCAGTAGGCGCCTGCAACGACGTATCAGGAGACAGAATCACCGCTCGCTCGATAAAGTTCCGCAGCTCTCGAACATTTCCCGGCCAGCGATATCCCACAAGCGCTTCCATCGTTTCGGAGGGAATCGTGTCGATCTTCTTGTTCATTCGCTGTGCGTACAATCCAGTGAAGTGACGGACCAGTTTCGGAATGTCCTCCGCGCGTTTCCGCAAGGCGGGAATATTTATCGGAAACATCTTGAGCCGATAGTAGAGGTCGTCACGAAATGCCCCCTGCTTCACCATCGCTGACAGATCACGGTGAGTAGCTGCGATAAGCCGGACATCCACCTTGCGAGTCCGGTTGCTGCCGAGCCTCTCAAACTCCTGCTCGTGCAGAACGCGCAGTAGCTTCGCCTGAAGCTCCAGAGGAATGTCGCCAACCTCATCCAGGAAGAGCGTGCCTTCATTCGCAAGCTCGAAGCGTCCCGTCTTCTGCGCTACGGCCCCGGTGAACGCGCCTCTTTCATGCCCGAACAGCTCACTTTCGAGGAGTCCCAGCGGGATGGCGGCGCAATTCAATTTGACAAAAGCCCGATCACGGCGGCTGCTCAGATTGTGGATGGCGCGTGCAATCAGTTCCTTCCCTGTTCCTGTCTCACCCAGGATTAGCACGGTCGAATCCGTAGGCGCCACTACCGACACCAGGTGCAAGGCGGTCTCTAGAGCTGGACTTTCACCGACGATTTCCCCAAACTCGGCGCGGATCTCCTCTTCGAGATACAGTCTCTGTTTCTTTTCGTGGACACGTTCTTCCATCGCCCTCTCAAAATCCAGAGCATTCTCGACCGCGATCGCGACCTCGCGGGAAACCTGGTCCAGAAAAGCGAACTCTTCGGCAGAGAAGGCGCTCTCCGAGCGGCTGAACGCTCCCAGCACTCCGACAACCCCTTTGCGGCCGATCAACGGAACTTCACACGCAGATTTCAGACCCTCTGCCATCACCTGCTCAAAGAATGGCCGCCCCTCGCTGCTGCCAAACGTTTCTGGGTCGTCTCGGAGGTCTTCGAGTCGATCGATGTGTTGATTCTTCGCCGTCAAGAAGGCTCTTCCGCAGGTTGAGCCCTTGAGCGGAACCAGCGCGCCGTCGCGGATGACGCCACGCCCTTCGGGGTTGTGGAGAATCGTTACGCGAAGCTGAGTGCTATCGGCATCCGGCAGAAGCAGCGTGCAGAAATCACATCGCGTAACTCTCAGCAGATCAGTAGACAGCGTCTCCACCAAGTGGCGCAAGTCCAGCTTTGACGTAATACTGTTTGTGATCTCCAGCAGCAGGCGCAGCCGGTCGCGCTCCAGCCGCAACCGCTCTTCGCTCCGATGGCGCTCAATTGCGATTCCTGCAATTTGGCTGGCATTTTCAATTAGCTGCAGGTCGATAGGGGAGGGGCTGCGCACCTCACGATAGTGGATGGCAAAAGTTCCTAGCACCTTGCCGTCGCTCGTGAACAAGGGCCGCGACCACACTGCGCGAATTCCGAAAGGCAAAAGCAGATGACGATAATGATCCCAGACCGGATCGTTGAGGATGTCGGTGACATACACCGGCTCCCGCCGATAGACCGCCGTGCCGCATGAGCCGCCTTTCGGACCAATCATCATGGACCCTACCTGCGTGATGAATCCGGGAAGACTGGGAGCCGCCGCGCAGTACAGCTGCCGCTCGTAATCGCTGGGAAGCCAGATGGTGCACAATGTCCCGTCGCCGCGTGATTCCACCAGATGCGCAATGATGGTGAGCACTTCCTCCAAAGGAGCTCCAGCGAGAATCAACCGCAGAATCTTGAGCACCGATTCGGAGGAAAACAGGCCGGTCTGATTCTGGGTCTGTCTGTCGCTCGACATCAGATGTGCATGGGATTGGTCGATCGACACCGTCAGCTCTCCTTTCCTAACGCCACTCCGTAAAGGAGAACGCGACCCCTATAGGGTCTAAACGTAGTGTGGGATTTGACGACAAATATTGTCAACGTGGCATTCAAGGAGAGTCGCTCATATCATCCTAGCGGCGGTGACTAGCCTGGATTTGGCGATAACTGATCCAGGACGAGATGGGCACGACGCCGGCGCACAACGCGATTGCTCGATGAGCGAAAAATCGCCAACGCGCTCATCGAGGTTCTGGAGAACTCGGACGTCCAGCGTCGATCGCCGTGAAGAGTGGCGAAGCAACTCCTGCATCAACTCGGTGGTAGTCATCATGGGAGCCATCGCGATGGACACGTCGGCTGCTATTTGTGATTCAATGGCTTATCTTGTTTTGGCTTCTCAAAGACTTCGATCTGTTTTCGGTGATGCTGCGAGCGGCTTCGCTGGCTTTGGAAGCGCTGACCGTTGGTGGTGTGGCGTTTCTTCTGGTCGCGGCGGTGCCGTCGCAGATCGCATCTGAGGCCATACGGCGGCTTCGCACCTTAACGAGTTGGGCTGCACTCGCTCTCACCGTGGTACAGATTTTGGCCGTAGCTGTCAGTTCCGCCATTCTCATTGGCGGTTCCGGCTTTAGCTTCTCCGATGTTGTTACCGCGGATTTCTTTTTGTGGGGAACGCTGTTATCGGTGAGCGCGTTCACGGTGTTTCTGTTGATGCGGACGTCGTGGAGGCGGACGTTGTTTATGTCCGCTCCGTTCGCGGTGCTTGTTATGCTCTCGTCGATGGGGATGAGCCACGCTGCATCACGACTCGACCATCGCGCAATTCTGCTATTGTTAACGGGCTTTCATCACATCGGTTCTGCGGCATGGATCGGAGCCATGCCGTTTCTGTTAATCGCGTTGCGCCGCGAAGAAGACCTTGCAGCCGCGAGACGATATACGAGTCGCTTTTCGGCCATGGCAGTCTGTTCTGTCTCCCTGCTGCTGCTTGGCGGCATTGGGATGTCGCTGTTCTATGTCGGCTCCTGGCAGGGTCTGTACGGAACGACGTATGGTGTCATGCTGCTGGCAAAGGTCTATCTGTTCCTCGTGGTTGTTGGAATGGGCGCTGGGAATTTCTTTCTCGTTCGGCGGATGGAGCACTCGCCGGCTCCTCTTCTGATGAGGCTGCGGCGCTTCAGCGAAGCGGAGATAGGTCTTGGCTTCACGGCGATTCTCGTGGCGGCGTCTCTGACTTCGCAGCCGCCTGCGGTCGACCTGGTGCATGATCGCCTGACGACTCACGAGATAATCGAGCGCATGCGATGGGAGCGGCCGCGCTTGACGAGCCCGCCTTTCGAGGCGCTTGCCCCCGTAACAACGCTTAAGGTCGCGCTGCAGCAAACTCTATACGTTGGTTGGCAGAACGACGCAAATGACCGGGCGTGGAGCGAATATAACCACCACTGGGCTGGATTGATTGTGCTTGCCGCAGGATCGCTGGCGCTGTTGGCGCGGCGGTTCAAGTGGGCGCAGTCCTGGCCATTGTTATTTATAGGGCTGGCTGTGTTCATCGTGTTACGCGCCGATTCGGAAAACTGGCCCCTCGGTCCGCGATCGTTCTGGGCCAGCTTCGCCGCTCCAGATGTGCTGGAGCATCGGATATACGCGTTACTGATCACCGCCTTCGCGATCTTCGAATGGGCCGTGGAGACAGGGCGGCTTAAGTCGCAGTCAGCCTCCTATGTCTTTCCGCTTTTATGTGCTGCGGGAGGCGCCCTGATGATGACTCACTCGCATCCGCAGGCGAACCTGAAGGACTCGATGCTGATCGAGATGAGTCATACGCCGATTGCCCTGCTGGGCGTGACGGCGGGCTGGAGCCGCTGGATGGAACTTCGTCTCCCGCAAGAGCAGGATTCAAAGATCATGTCGTATGTCTGGCCGGTCTGCCTTATGCTGGTCGGAATTGTGCTTCTGGATTACCGCGAGGCCTAGCTCGCCAGGGTCGATCTTCTGATTCCCGTCAGAACTCGACTCTCAAACATTCGACTGGATCCAGGTGAGCGGCGCGCGTCGCTGGCGCTGTGCCGAATGCAATGCCGATCGCCGCGGAAACAGCGAGAGCCACGGCTACCGAAATCCAGGAAAACTGCAATTCGACGCCGCTGAGCAGGTGAATCGTAAGGGGCAGCGAGAAACCAAGAAGAGTTCCGAGGATTCCCCCGGCTAACGATATCAGCGTAGACTCCAGAAGGAATTGGAGACGGATCGCACGCCGGGTTGCTCCTAAAGCTTTCCGGATTCCGATTTCGTGAATCCGCGAAGTCACCGTCGCGAGCATGATGTTCATGATTCCCGTCCCGCCGACCAACAGCGTCACCGCTGAGAACAAGAGCAAGATCATGTTCATTGCAAACAGGGTTTTTTGCGCCGTCGCCAGGACCTCGGTCAGATTGCCGACGTCGTAAACAGCTTCGGCTCGATGCCTTGACTTGATGACACGCAAAATGTTTTTTGTCACCTGCGGCACGTTGCTCATATCTGACGTGGAGAAATAGATCTGATTGAGATCGTCACTGCCTTTAAAATAGCGTGCTACCTGATAAGGGATGAGTACGGTGTAATCAGTGATTTCTGACTGACCATAAGTGTTAGTTCGTTCGGTAAAGGTTCCGATAATCTCGAAGGGAATTCCAGAAATGGTGAGACTTCGTCCGAGAGCATCGCGGACACTTCCGTACTGGGTCAGAGCAAACTGTTCAGTCACGACGGCAGCCTTACTGGCTAGGGCGGCATCCTGCTCATCGAAGAACCTGCCGGAAAGCAGTTGCAGGCGGCGTATCTGCTCGTATTGAGGGTAGACCCCCAGTACCAGCAGGGAAATCTCTCCGCCCGAACCGGTTGAATATTGCAGCTGCAGATTCACAACGGGCGTGGCCGAGACGATTCCGGGCACATCTTGCTGAACCGCATGCATGTCCCTCACGGTCAGAAAGTCGCTTTCTGCGCCAACCGCGGGGTCGGCAAGGCCCGAATACTCTGCCCATATCAGATTGGCACCGATATTCTGGATCGAGTTCAGAACATAGTTCTGTCCTGTGAGGCCGATAGTTACGACCCAGATCAGCGATCCGGTACCCAGGACCATGCCGAGCGATGTCAGGAGGAAACGCGAACGATTAACGCGGAAGGTATCGATGACCAGGTGCAGGATATCGCCAAAGATCTGGCGTTCCCTTGAAAGCTCATACAGTTTGATCATCGTGCTATAACCACGTCTTTGGCTGACAAGCATACCAGTGTGACGGCGATAGCAACAACGAGACGCAAAAGCGGTAATTCACTTGCTTCGGAAGGTGGGGGAAGGCCCATCATCGAGGCCACTTAACCTTCTCCGTAAACTCGACTGTGCGCAGCGCCTCGCGGAGTCGCGCGTTTAGCATCAGCGGTTACCCAGGAATACCAAAGTGACTCCGATAGCAACCAGCAGCACCCCTAGCCATCGTTGCCGGTTCACCTGTTCGCCCAGGAAAGCGGCGCCGCCAAAGGCGCCCGCGACATAGCTTAATGCCGTTACAGGTACAACAAAGCTTACGTTGAACATTGAGAGAGCGCCCAGCAAAGCAAAAAACGCAGTTGCCATCATTCCAACTCCAACCCACATCCAGGGCACGCGCAAGGCTCTCAGGATGACCTGGGCGACGGCCCCCGGCCGGAAGCTCCGGGCCTCGCCGACTTTCTTCATCGCGCGGGAAACGCAGAGTTCACCGCCTGTGCCCGCAATCACAATCAGGGCAAAGATGATTATTTGTTTCAAGCTAGAGGTGCCCCTGTCGTTCGAGGATTGGTCCGACTGACCACAAAAACACCGAAGCAAATCACGGCAATTCCAGCCCAGCGCAGGGGTGAGATTTGTTCCCCCAGCATCCAGTACGCGAGGAGCGCAACTACGCCATACGCAAGTGAAGAGGCGGGCTGCACGAAGCTGTAGTCTGCCCAGGAGAGCGCCAGCATGTACGCCACGAAAAACGTGATCAGCGAAACAATTCCTAACCAGACTGCTCCCGTTGTGAAGATTTTCAGCCCAGCATGAAGCAGCTGATGGGGAGGCCAGACCGCAAGTTCTCCGATGTGCTTCATCCCCTTGCCCAGGAGAACATTGCCCAGCGGACCCGCGATGATCATCACGGCAATCAGCAAATAGGTCTTCAGATGAAAGGTTCTGCGCAGCGTCATCCGCTCCTTGCGGCATTGACCGCCGCGGGAATAGTGGGCCGGGCCTTGAAAAAGCTTCTCTCGCCCTATGTTTTGATCATACTCGCATAGGCAACACGATCGATACTGCTAGGCAGTGCGACGATGCCATAAGTGAGGCTTTCAAAGATCCATCCTGCTGATCGGCTCCTTCTTGATCGAGTTCGTCAAATTGGCGTGACTGGTGCTACTTGGATGTTGACGCTGGGTCTCTGTTTTGACCTTCAAGAACAGTTGATGGAGTATAAAGAACAGACGAGGCAAAGGATCCGGCGCGAGTCTGATATCCAAAGAGGTCAAGAACGGCGTGTGCGGCATCGTTGGATTTACGAGTAAGACCTGGTTTCCTGATCACGATCGCATCCAGAATGCGACGCAGACGCTTTACCATCGCGGACCGGATCAACAAGGCGTATTTCGATCCAGGCTCTGCTCTCTTGGAGCAACCCGGCTGAAGATTGTTGATATGACCTCCGGCGATCAGCCTATTTTTTCGGAAGATCACGAGGCTGTGATCGTTTTCAATGGAGAAATTTACAACCACCTTGCGATCCGCCGCGAGCTCGAATCATTGGGCCGCCGCTTTCGGACTCAGTGTGATACAGAAACCGTCCTGCAGGCCTTTCTTGAATGGGATACGGAATGCTTTGCCCGATTGCGAGGCATGTTCGCTCTGGCAATCTGGAGCAATGCGGAGCAGCGCCTCATACTGGCCCGCGACCGGCTTGGCATTAAGCCGCTCTATATCGCGGAACGCGGAGACGACCTGTATTTTGGGTCGGAATTGAAAGGTATTCTCATCCATCCCGAGATCGAGCGACAGCTGTGCCTTGAGGGATTGGACTGTTACCTCTCGATGAACTATGTTCCGTCTCCATGGACGCTCGTTGACGGCATTGAGAAACTGCCGCCCGGACGATGGCTTGAATGGCGAAACGGCCGGACTAGCCAGCACGAGTACTGGCGAGTGCCTGCAATTGTGCCGCGATCAATCTCGCTTGAGGACGCAAAGGCTGAACTCGACTACCTCCTTGACCAAGCTGTTCGCGAACACCTTATGTCGGACGTTCCCTTAGGTGTCTGGCTCAGTGGCGGAGTGGATTCCTCGACCATCCTGCATTACGCTGCGCAGGCATCAGGAAAACTGCTTCGAACTTTTTCAATTTCCTTTGCCGGCCGCAGCTTCGATGAGACGCGATATATCCACCAAGTTGTAAAACACTACGGTACAGACCACGAACAGTTAGATCTGAGCCCTGAGAGCGATCTGGAAGGCGCCATCGAGAACTTCGCGTATTACTCGGATGAGCCAAGTGCAGACTCGGGAGCCTTGCCCGTGTGGTTTCTTTCCAAACTGTGTAAAGCGCACACCACCGTAGCCCTGAGCGGAGAAGGAGCCGATGAGATCTTTGGGGGCTATCTCACCTATCGCGCAAACCGAATATCCACGCAGATAAAGCGCATGCCGGATGGAGTGGTCCATCTGGCTTTGCGCGGCCTGAATCTCTGGCCTGCTTCCAATGAGAAAATCGGGCTGGATTACAAGCTGAAACGTCTGCTTGAGGGCAGCCTCATGCCGCCGGAACAAGCCCACGTGTATTGGAACGGAACTTTTTCCGAAGCTGAAAAGGCCGCGCTTCTGCGCGTTCCGCTACCGGGGACTTTTACAAGCATTCTCAAAGGCCTCAAGGGAAGCGTGCCGGGAGACGGGGTAGCCCCGTTCCTTGAGTTTGATCAGAAGTATTATCTTCCGGATGACATTCTGGTGAAATCCGACCGTATGAGCATGGCTCATGCCGTCGAAGTCCGGCCTCCGTTTCTCGATCATCGCATAGTAGAATTCGCCTCAACACTTCCGAGCGGGCTTAAAGTTCACGGCAATCGTCAGAAATACCTGTTAAAGGAGTTGATGAAGCGCAAATTGCCGCTTTCGGTTGTGGAGCGTAAGAAGATCGGCTTCGATATCCCGGCGCATGATTGGTTGCGGGGAAGGCTGCGCTCGAAGCTGATGGAATCGTTGACCTCAGCGGAGGGAGAACACGCTGAATTGTTTCGCTTTGAGACGATCCGAACGTATGTGCAACTTCACCTGGCGAGGCAAATAAACATCGGCTACCATTTGTGGGGCCTGATGGTGCTGTTTCTGTGGATGAAACGATGGAATATACAGTCGACGCCGTCTCTGAAATTCAGGAAACAGGCGCTCGCCCTCGAACTATAGGCGTCCGCAATACATTTCTGATTGTTGCGCTCTTTGCGGCAGCCGTATATCTGAGCGGCACAATCTCTCCGCCATCCCTGACGGATGATGTGGATGCGGTGCAGGCACAGATCGCCCGCAATATGCTCGCTTCCGGCGATTGGGTAACGGCGCGTCTCGACGGCGTGGCCTATCTCGAGAAGCCTCCGCTCGTCTACTGGATGATCGCCGCTTCCTATGAGATTTTCGGCATCCACGATTGGGCCACGCGAATCCCGCTCGCGCTCTCCGCGATCGCCCTGTGTCTTCTCACCGCAGCGTTCGGTGCCTGGGCCTTCGGGAGGCAGGCCGGCTTTTACGCTGGCCTCTGCATGTCGACGTGTGTTGGTCTCTGGTTATTCACCCGAGTATTGATCCCGGACGTCATTCTGACTCTCACCATCGCGCTCGGCATGTGGGCGTTTCTCCGTGTTCTCGACCCCGAGGAGGAGCATCCGCGAGCGTGGGCCGCCGCGCTTGCAGCGGCAATGGGCCTCGGATTGCTGCTCAAGAGCTTGATTGCGCTCGTCTTTCCGATCGGCGCGGCTATTGTCTATCTCCTGTGCACCCGCCAGCTCTTCTCGGCCCGCGTTTGGAAGCGCCTGCACCTCTTTAGTGGCCTGCTCATTATTCTGGCGATTGCCGCTCCCTGGCACATCCTCGCTACGATTCGTAATCCGCCTTACTTCGCCTTTACGCTGAAAAGCGGCCCGGGGCAGTACCACGGTTTTCTGTGGTTCTTCTTCATCAATGAGCAGTTGCTGCGCTTTCTCAATCTGCGCTATCCACGCGACTACGAGACGGTACCGAGGCTTTATTTCTGGCTGTTTCACCTGCTCTGGCTGTTCCCGTGGAGCGTGTATCTCCCGGCAACTTTCAAGCTGTCTTACAAGCCTATTGACCGCGCCGGCAGCACCCGCCTCATGGCGCTGTGCTGGACTGGCTTTGTTCTGGTGTTCTTCACCTTTTCGACGACTCAGGAGTACTACTCCATGCCGGTCTATCCCGCGCTGGCTCTGTTGCTCGGATCGGCCATGGATACGGACAGCGCTTGGATACGGCGAGGATCCCGCATTCTCGCTGTTGTCACGGGGCTGACGGCTCTTGCGCTTCTGGGCATCCTGGTGGCCGTGCGGCATGTGCCTTCGCCCGGTGATATTTCGGAAGCCCTGACTCATCAAGCCAACTACAAGCTTTCACTGGGTCATATGCAGGACCTCACGCTGCAATCTTTCGCATACCTCCGGCTCCCGCTTGCCATAGCGGCCGTTTCACTCTGTCTGGGCGCTGTCGGAGTCCTGGTTTGGCGCGGGCAGCGGGCGTTTCTTGCTGCTGCTCTGATGATGGTCCTGTTCTACCAGGCCGCGCTTGTGGCCATGGTCCGTTTCGATCCCTACATGTCTTCACGCCCGCTTGCGGAGGCGCTCGAGCGCGCTCC
>JAFAKX010000075.1 GCA_019234945.1 Silvibacterium sp. | reverse complement strand
AATGTGACCGGACTGCTGATCCGCAATGTGTCATACGATCCGATGGAGTGAAAACACTCCAGTGAGAGTAGGTTGTTGATATCGACGACGGTATTAACAGGCTGAAGAGATTTTCTCTGAAGAATGCGGCGCAACAGTGCCTCCTGGGAGCCTCGATACCGGGACGGATCCTTTCCCAGCGCCTTATATGAACTACGGAGAGCTTTGATCTGTGGCACCTCCGGGAGACCGGTTAGGCTCATTGAACCGGCTATTTCGGCTGCGCGTTGATTGATTTCAACCCAGAGATCTGGATTCTGAGTGTCATTTTCGACATTGGCTCTCGCAGCACCAATGACGAGGTCAGGCGCCGCGACTCTCAGGGATGCGTCTATGATAATTTCCATGCTGCTCTAGTAGTCCTAAGTACTTTGGAATGCCATATACCCCGGCTGAGCATGATAGACGTCTTGTTGGTCGTGGAGCGACTACACCGGCATACACCAATTACTACGCTCTCCGCAGGCTGAATGATATTGGGTAGTGATCCGAAGCTTTGACTGAAGTGTGTACCCTGCCGCTCTCTGTTTGAAGTGGACCGCTTACAAATGCCCAGTCAATTTGGTGTCCCGCTTCGAAGAGGCCACGCGGAGTGGTGGTAGGCAGGCTCGAGATCGGTGCGGCCTCACAAAACCCAGCACGCGTCAAGAACGCCCCCGCACGCTTCGACACGTCGAGGTTAAAGTCTCCCGCCACAATCAGCAGGCTGTTCGGGTCCTGAATTTTAGTATCGCTCAATACCTCATCAATTTGTGAAAGCCGCAGATCGTCATTTCCACGGCTTTCCAAATGGAGGTTATAGGCGACAACCTTTTCACCCGCTACATCGAGGTCGGCGATAAGGGCTATTCGCCCTCCGAGCCGCTCCTGAAACGGTTCAATTTGCGGGAGGTACCAGCGCGGTTGCCAGAAATTGGACTGCTTCCGGAATCGTATGAGGCGTGGATTGGAAATCGGCCAGCGCGACAGGGTGGCCTGCCCGTGATACGCAGGACTGCCTTTGGAGCCCTGAGCCAGTTCCTGAAACTCACGGCCGAATACGTAGTTCATCTTTAACTGCCGGGCAATCTCCTGGGCGATGTTGCGATGCCCAGTACGCCGGGCATTTATGTCGACCTCCTGGAGAATCACAATATCCGCATTTGCCTTCCCCAGAAAGTCGATGATTCCCGACAACTGCAAACCCCGATCAATGTTCCAGTCCACTACTTGAATTGAAGCCGGTGGCCAGAGCACCAGGCGCCAGGGAGCAAAATTGCCGGTGATGATCTCATTCATCTGCACATTCAGTACGAGGCTATGTTGAGCTGCGAAAATGCTTCAGCAGCCGGCGGAAGCCCAGTAGCGAGCTGAGGAAATACTTTTTGCTGAGCAAACGTCAGGTCCAATGGATCGTCGATTTCAGCCCACACCAATCCGTCGGTAGTCGTGAAGCCCACGCTCACTCCCTCATCGGCAAGCTCCTGTACAGCGGCGTTGAAGAACTCGTTCACACGTCCAGCACCAACAAGCTCTTCCATCTTACCGAAAAATTCCTCCTGGATTGGCCGTCGAAAAGTCGTGATGCCGATATAGGTCCCGTGAAACTGATCTCGGGGTATCTTCTTACTCATCCGCACTACCAGGCCATCGCGGATGATTACCTTCATGGTTTCATCGCGCCATTCAGGGTCCACAATCATGGATATCGATGCGGTACCTTGCAGCGCGGAAACGAGGATCTCAGCATCAAAAATGACATCCGCGTTGAGGCACACGAAGCTGTCATCGCGGAGCCACTCGCGCGCAACCCAGAGTGAGTAGATGTTGTTCGTAAGACCGAATGCCGGGTTTTGGATGAAGTGAACATTGGGACCAACGTGATTTCGCCGGAAACGCACGTGGTCGATGATCTGCTCCTTCTTGTATCCGACCACGATGGCGACCTCGCGGACCCCAGCCATCGACAAGGCATCCAACTGACAATCAAGGATGGTCTGATCGCCAACTGGAATCAGACATTTTGGACGTTCGCCGTGGACAGAACGAATCCTTGTGCCCTGCCCTGCTGCCAGAATTACCGCTTTCATGATGCCTCCTGTGACGCCACGATTTCCCTCAGGGGGATGCCTGGCTTTGCCTGCTTGAAGAACCTGTGGTTGAAGTAGAGCGAGAGGGTCCACATAAGATGACTACCGAGGGTAGACAGGTAAAAGAGGACGGGCAAACAGCCAACCACAGTGAGCAGGACAATGTAGTGGATGCATACGCCTCTTTTCTGAAGAGGCTGGATCCGTCGCGCGGTTCGTGAGATCCAGTTGGATGAGTCGCTCTCCATCTTCTGGTAAAGCGTTCCGAGATATTCGTGTCGGCGGTCGGCCGTAGTACCGCGCTTCCGCCCGAGAGAAGTAACGATGAGCGACAGTACCGTTCCAATCAGCAGGGCTGCTCCCACCCACAGTTCCCGGCTGCCGTGCTGGCGATAGAGTCCGATGGTGATGCCGGCGAAGAGGAGTAGATATCCCAGCCCATCCGCGAAGCCCTCGAACCATGTTCCAAAGGCGGAGTCAGTAAACTTGATCCGGGCCAGCATGCCGTCCATTTCGTCAAATAAACCAGCAATAAAAAACAGCAAGGCGCCAGCCACATAGGACAGGTAAGTTCCGCGAGCAAATGCTAAGAATGAAATGATAGATACGAAGACTCCGCCCAATGTCACCTGATTCGGTGTGATGCGGGTGTGAGAAAGCAGTCTCACAAATGGACGGCAAAGACGACGGTTGAACGATGTATGAACTCCGTCCAGGACTTTTCCCGAGCTCGCGACTAAGAAGCGTTCTGCGGCGGTGGCCGTCTCGTCGGACGTCACGGCGATGCCCTTGGGCAGCGGGCCAGTCTGAGAAGCGAGCTTTACATCGGAAACGACAGCAGTTTTGGAGATCCAGCATGGTCTGGCCCAGCTTTGAGTCAGGCGCCCGCAGGTTGGAAGTTCGAAGAGGTCCCGCGCGTTAGTAACCCAGTTCCACGGCAGCCAGATGAATCGGCTCTCCAGGCAATCCTCGATATTGGACCAACTCGAACCAGTGCACGGATCGAAACTGGCGTGCACCAGCGTTAATTTGCTTGCTGTCCGGAACATGGGGGGGCGGAGGAAAGACTCACCCACTTCCAGCGGCATGCTCTGCGGCCAGATGAGAAGAACATCACTTGCACCGAAGCGTTGTGCCGTCGCCAAAGTTCTTTCCAGCAACGGAACCCCACAAATAGGCCGCATCACCGCTTCTGCATCAACTACGGTCGCGAATTCCGGAACAGCTACAACGATCTGCATACAGTCCTTTCTATGCAATGGGAGCCAGAGCGCCTTCCGTGGAGTTGTGGCTTGTTTCGTGTCGAGTTCCCCAGAACAACCAGGCGAGACCAATCAGAGCCCAGAGAAGATCACGCACACGTCGGCTCAGGGCGAGCGTGAGGCCAAAGACTGGGGGTAGTCCGGCCGCCATAAAGGCCGACATCGCTCCGCCCTCATCCGCGCCGAGTCGCGCCGGGACCCAGCTGCTTACCATCTTCAGCACGCGTGTTATGCCTTCGATGGCCAGAACCGTCGCGACATGAATCGGCAGGCGCAAGGTCCACACGACTACAGCTACCTCTGAGGCCAGGAGCAACTGGCACGCCATGTCGATCCAGAACATTCGGCCCACAAGTGCCGGTTGCTGCCGGCGATAATCTCGGATGGAGCGTTCAATCGCCTCGCCGCGAGTAAGCCAGGACGGGCAGTTCTTGCCAAGCACTCGCACGAGGCCGGACAGGAGTGGCTTTCCACGTGCGGTGACGAAGAGTCCGAGCGTGAGCAGGGTAATAGCGACCACTATCCATGCGTAATGTCCGCCATGCGCGACTTGAAACCCAGCGCAGACGCATCCAGCGATAGCCACCAGCGCAGAAGTAAACCAATACACTCCGGTGTCAAGGAATGTGGCCTTGATCGTAGATTCATAGGGGGCTCGAAGAAGCTTGATTTTCAGCGGTTCGGAAATAACTGCTCCGAGGAAAGTGAGGTATCCCATCGACTGCGATGCCAGGCGAATTCCGATCAATTTTCCTGGTTTAACGGATAGCCCTTCACATTTCAGCGCCGCCGACCACGCAGATGTTTGCAGCAGCAGCCGGCACAAGCTCAGAGTGAGCAAAATCGGCAAGGCGATGCTCATGGCCCTGATCTGTTGCAGGATCCCCGACAAACCAACGTGGACAATCACCCAAGTGAAGAGAGCCGCTCCGGTCAGGCCCAGAAACAGGTGACGACCTTTTCTCATCGCGCTAACCCTGCCAGATATTCAGCCTTTGCCGTGTGATTGTCAGGAGTCAGCGTGTAGTTCGAATTCTCGATCGTCAGTTCTGCGTCGCCGAAGATGCGTATCTCGCTCATGGAATGAGTCGAAGCCGCGAACCAGAAAGGACCGACCTTCTGGTACGTGTGGACAAAGTGAACGTTGTGGGTCCAGAAGGAAGGATTCCGTGCCGGGCTTCCCTCAATACGAACGATGGAGTAGTCGGCGGCGTCTACCCATATCCTGCCGTCGATCAGGTATTTGTTGTCAGCCTTCGGCGTGACTTGCATCAGGTATGCAGGCCGGTCGTTAATGAGCTCTTTTCGAATGAACTGAAATTCGTAGTTGTCTGGCGTAATGTGGGTGCTTGTGCCGCGACGAGACGCGTCCGTTTCTTCCTTCAGCATCTTGTAAAACACATGATTCCGTATCGCGCTGGAACCCTCTTCGGACAGAATGTTGAACTGTTTCTCTCCGTTGCTTGCACATGTCACTCCAACAAGCATCTCGGCCTTGCGGTGTTCATTGATTGCGACATAACGACGCGTAGCGGTGTAGCCGTTCAGCTGAGCCTTCCGCAGGGCGTCCTGCTGCACCATCCTTGTGACGATCTCGTTTGCCGTTGGAAGAACATCGACTGCCTGTGCAGTCGCGCGTCCCAGCATTGGAAACAACATTAGAAAAACCAAACTTACGGAACTCATCGCAATCTTCATATCTAAAACTCCATGACAAACTTGCCTCGAAAAATACGGCCGGGATTGTTGAAGAATTTGTTGAAGCGATAACTGTCCATGTCGTTTTGCACGTCGCGTGGATCAAAGCGACCAAAAATGTTGAACACGCCGCCGCCAACCCGCGCATGGAGCTCCTTACCGCGGATAGGAAGGCGGATTTCCCTGAGAATCTGAATATCGGCCGAAGCGAACCTGGGGAATCGCAGATCGTTACGGGGTCCTACGAACTCACGTGACTGGTTGATCACGGAATAAGGTAACCCCGTGTGCACGTCCAATACAGGTGCGACGGTCAACTTCCAGGGAGCGGCAAATTCGCCCCACGCCAGAAATCGATTCGGGGCGTCAAAGGGCAGGCGAGCACGCTGGTTCGGCTGAATGACCGCCTGGGGATCGTCTCCAAAAAACTGGTTGAAGTCGTTCAAATCTCCGTATGCCCTGGACCGCGTATACGAAGCGTTCAATGTGCCGCGTCTGATTCTGTATTGACCCGTCAGTTGGTACTCGCGATAAGATTGGCGCCCCTGGCTTGCTAGTGAGAGGACACCGCTCTCGCTCGATGCGATTGGCGTCAGCACAAAATCATGGACCGTATTCCGCTGTTGGTAGGAAGCGCGGACCGACAATTTGCTGGTGATCTGACGGTCAAGTTCGAGTTGCCATACTTCACTTCGCGGGTCGTGCAACGGACTCGTGATTTGATTTACGTACGCTGTTGACGTCTGAACCTGGCCAACTGGGTTGAGTTGGAGGACAGTGCGGTTGGGGAAATAAGGAAATGCAGGAATATTGAGCGGTATCCGGTTGTAAAAGAAGCCAGCCCCGCCTTTGAGTAGTGTCTTTCCGTCGCCCGTGAGCGCTAGTACAAAGCCCGCACGAGGCGCTGTGTTGATCGAATTAGCAGTCGAGTCGCGGTCAAATCTGAGGCCCAGATCAAACGCGAGCCGGTTAGTGACCGTCCATTTGTCTCCCACAAACCAGGCAGCCTCGTTCTGATCTATCGAGACATTGGCAGCGGGACCGAACGCAATTCGCTGCAGCGGGTATCCTGCAACTCCGACGATGTCCACCGGCTCGAAGTTGTCGTAGCCGTGGTAGGAACTGCGCGCGAAGCTAAATCCGGCTTTTAGCTCGTGCGATCCGTAGAACCTGCGAGAGGGTAACTGGTAAATCTCCTGCCATTCCACGCGAGAAGAATCCCGGTCCTGGCGATTGAAGAATCCGCCTTGGGTTGTTTCTACCAGGAGTTGATACGGCGCACTGCTGTTTGGCAGTAAGTCGGCGTTAAATTGTCTGAAGCTCAGTTGCGAGCTCAGCATGCTTCCAGAGTCGGTGATGTATCGGTGTTGAAGATAGATCTGATATCCACGCTCGTGCAGGTTAGGGGTCGCTTCCTGCGGATTGAAGGTATTCAGACCAAAGTAGTCGAGTTTTTGTGGGAAGAGAGCGAATGACGCAGTCAGAGTCTGCTTCGGGCTGATATTTGCATCGATTTGCGTATACGAGTTGAAGTTCGTGTTTCGTGTGTCCCGCTGAAGCGGTGGCAGACTGTTCACAGGGGTTCGGACATATCGATATTCGAGGGACTGAGTCCAGGCGATCCGGTCTTTCACAAGAGGGCCGGTAAACGTCATGCGTGGAGTGACCGCCTCGAGCCCGACCCAGGAGCCGTCTCGAACACGAGGACGTGGGAGCAGGTTTTGAGCGGTAAAACGGAATTTCTTGAAGTTGCCGGTACGAGTCTCAACATTCGATACGGCGCCGGTGAAATTGCTGTAGACGGGATCATACGGAGTCGAGAGAACATGAACCGAAGAAACTACGTCGATCGGCAGGTTGATAGCGCTTGACCCCGTGACTGGATCCGTTACGTCGGCGCTATTAACCAGGGCCCCGTTCTGTGATGAACGGGCACCCTTCATATTTATGACTCCGTCAGGCCCACGAACGACGCCGGGCACAAGGGGCAGTAGGCTTTGGAACCGCTCGTTTATGTTTGGGACGGTCTCGACCGCAGAGCCACCAACGGTACTGGCTGCTGCAGAGTCCTTGGTTTCTCCAGCGCTCGCAGAGACAAGTACCGTGGTCGATGCCACAACCTTCATTTCTAGAGGGACGTCGGTTAAACGTTCCTCTGCAACCGTAACCGTTTGGCTTGCGGTCAATGCGGATGACTCCGCGGTGATGGTGTAGGAACCTGGCGCGAGGCTGGTAAACACATACCCGCCGGAAGCGTCAGCCTGGGTTTCATTCGTTGTTGCGCCTTTCAAAGAAATCTTTGCACCGGGCACAACAGCGCGGCTGCCGTCAGCATTTCGAGTGAAGACCACCCCTTGCACGCTGCCATTTCTTGCCGGCGTTTCCGCAAACGAAATGGCCACGAGCAGGCTCACTGCAATCACGACCCGGTAAGTGCCCGTTGCGATTCCGCCGGTGTAGCGTGTCTCGCTTTGGTGGGCTTTTCTCACGCTGCTACTTTGACTTAACGGTGATGGGAACACATCCCGAGATGGAGTGTTTTTCACGCGATCATGAAGGGTCCTGAACTCCTAACACGTTCGAGGTACTGGATTGAACCGAAAAACGGGTTAGGCGAAAAACTAGTGGCGGAGTGCCAAAATTAATAGCAAGCTCGCCGCGGCGTACGAGAACGTAGCTGACGTGTGGAGCTTAACAAGCGGTTTTTTTGTTCATCATTGAAGGTGCGTGAGATCCCGCCAAAAACCGAACCCTCGCCGTGAACTAATGGGATGATCCGCAGCCTGGTTCGTTCGGTGACATCGCGACAGCCATCCCGACACAACCCGAGCGCTATCTCCACATCGTTGGTAGCGAGGCAGCCACCCTCAATTCGCAAGCAAGATTCCGAGTCTCTGACCTGGCTTCGTAGCTCGTCGTAACGTCACAAGACCCTCCCCCGGCAGCGGGACGGGTGCCATAAATCGCGACATGTTCTTCATAGCCTCGATTACAGCCTCAGCAGCGCTTTTGCATTTTTCTGATAGACCGTTTCGAGAACATCATCGGGAAGCTGGAGGCCGTAGATGTTCCACCGTCCCTGGCGGGAGGCGTGACTCGGGTATTCAAAGTACTCGTCAGCAGTTTCGAGGAAGCGGAAATAGAGACGGTACATCTGAACGTCGGGAAGGAGATCTGTCCCGAAGAGGATGCGGTCGGCGAAGCGCAGGAAGAAGTTGCGCGCCGTGTAGGGCTGGCGTCCGAGCTCGGGCGTGCGGGCGCTGATATCGATGTAGACGTTGGGCTGGATTTCGAGAAGTGATGCGACGCGGGCGAGGTCCTCTCCGCACTCGGCGACGTGTGCGGAGACAAAGGTGGTGTTGGGATGGCGGGCGAAAACGCGATCGCGCTGGTCGAGCAGGTCGGCTTTGGTGTACTGCGAACCGTGGAAGCTCCACTCGGGATGCGCGGCCAGTTCTTCATAGCGCTCGTTGGTGGGATCGATCGGCATGAAGAACGCGGACGGGTCAGCTGTGTGGAACATGACCGGAATGCGGAGCTCGGCGGCCTTGTCGAAGATGGGCGCCAGGCGCTCGTCGTCGACAAGGAGGAGATTGCCAGATCGGTCGCGAACGGTGAGGCCGAGGTCTTTCCAAAATTTGAGGCCCACGGCTCCGCGCTCGACCTGACGCTCCAGGCGATCCAACGTTAGCTTGATGAAGTCGTCGCGGTCGAACCCCGACCAGTCCATCCAGGCGATGGTGGAGAAGCGAGAAGGCTCGGCTCGGCGGAACTTGTCAATCATGCTTAGGGCGGCGTCGCCGGTCTGCATGGTGATATTAACGATGCGCTCGATGCCGCAGGTGTCCATGATGTGAAGAACATCATTGGGGTCGAGCGCGTCGAGATGGTTATGGTAGTCGATCACCGGGAAACGTGGGCGCTCGGGCAGATGCTCGGGCGTAATAAGCATGGAGCGGGGGTGAAAGTCGCTCAGGGGAAGACTGACGGAGGCCGTTGCCGTGACCATGGCGACAAACTTATCGGAGTTATCGGGTGGGTTCTGATCGGCCATGGCCTGCAGCAACTTTCTCCGTGGAGAGATCGCGGAACATGGCGCGCAGGTCGGCGAGTCCCTTCCACGCGACGATGACGGTGATGCCAGCAAAGGTTAGGCCGGAGAGAATGAGCCAGGCTCGCCAGAATTCAGCCCAGGCGTTCATGGCTCACCCGCCGTGGCCGCTGGCGACGGGAGGCCGCCCAGGAGCGAGCCCGCGAGGAGGCCAGCGGCAGCCAGACCGAAGGACGCGAATCCGGAGAAGCTCTCGCTGCGGTGAAGGAAAAAGAAGGGAACGATCGCTCCAATAGCTCCCATCAGCATGGCGAGATAGCCCCCGGTCGTGTTGGCCCGTCTCCAGTAGAGGCCTCCCACAACGCAAACGAAGGCTCCGGCGAGGAAGATGGTTCCGGTGACGTTGAGGTAGAGATAAACGGCACCGGGAGGCGTGTAGTAAAGTCCCCAGAAAATGAGAAAAAGACCGACGCAGGCGCTACACACACGGTTGATGCGGAGCTCGCTGCGGTCGGTGAGCGGCGGGCGTCCAGAAGCTCGGCGGATCGGGGCAATAACGTCCTGCGAGATGACGGAGCTCCATCCAAGAAGGTATGAGCTGTTGACGGACATGGTGGCGGCGAGCATCCCTGCAACGACGATACCGCGAACACCCGGTCCCAGGAGTTGCGCCAGCATGGCCGGCATGGCGTCGATGGGAGCCAGCGTTCGGCCTTCAGCGATCGCTTGCGGGACGCCATTGATCAGCGGGCCGTGGCCGAAGAGGACGAGAGCGGCGATGCCCCAGAGCATGGGGAGCATGCCGCGTCCCAGAAAGATAAAGCCGGTCCAGGTCATGACCCGCTTTGAGATTTCCGGGCCACGCGTGGAGAACATGCGCATGGCCGTCGTCTGCCAGCAGGTGTGGACGGAGAACCAGAGCAGTAGCTGCCAGATGAGAAAGCTCAGGCCGAACTTCGGTGCGACGACGGGGTTGAAACCAGCAGGACCCATCAGGCTCTCGACCCTGGTGACCATAGCGTGCCAGCCCGCAAAGTGGACGGCATAAAGTGTGATGATAATGGTTGCAGTCGAGAGCAGGATGTACTGCAGATAATCGGTGATGACAACGGAGATCATGCCGCCTAGTGTCGTGTAGATCAGCTCCAGCGAAAGAATGCCGATCATTATAGGGATGAGGTAGCGGGCATCGATACCGCTGGCGACGGTGAGGAACTCGCCTTCGATTTTCAGAAAGACTCCCATGTTGAGAATGCCGCCGAGGGCGACGAGTATACCCGTCAGAATACGTAGGCCTCGGCTGTACTTAACTTCAAAGTATTCAGGCACAGTCATGAGGCGCAGTTCGCGCAGCCTGCCGATGACGAAGCCGGTGCGGCCAACGATGATCATGACAACGCCGGAGATGAGCGCGGCGGAGAGCGCGGCGAATCCGTAGCGGTAGCCTAGCTCGCTGTTGTACATGAAGGTGATGGTGCCAATCTCGGTGGCAGCCAGGGTAGCGATGCCGATCCAGAGGCCGAGTTCGCGCCCGGCGACGAGGAAATGCGCGGTGCTGCCGACGTACTTTCTGCCGACCACGCCGATTCCAAGCGATGCGGCGAGGTAAGCGACGATGATGATCCAATCGATAGGCGCGAAATTCATCAGAGTCTCAGGAATTACGCGGTGAAACGTTTCCGGATGATCTCATGGACTCCGCCCATATCCCAAATAGACTGTCTGAATGGCGACGAAATCGAAACAGAAGGTGATGACGCTAGCAGTTTTCGCGGTGGCGTGCCCGATGATGGCGCAGTCGATAACGGCCGTCAAAGGCGGAGCTGGCTACGACGTAGCGACGGAAAAGATCAGTGCTCGAGTCGCGCCTTCTGGTGGGCATCTTGGTCCGGTGAGGGTGCAGGATGCAGCTTCAGGTCGGACGGTCACGTTTCCGGAGGCGTTTGTTCTCGCGATGCAGGATGGGACGGTGATTCCTGCAGCGAAGTTACGCATGACGAAACCACTCCGTGACGAAAACTTCAATGGCGGCAAGCGTATCTGGGCAGATATGGCGAGCGACAAGCCACCAGCCGAGCTGCATTGGTGTCTGATTGCACGCGAGCACGCAGGATATGTGCGGCAGCAACTGACGATTCGCGCTACCACGAGCGATCTGCCGCTCTCCGAAGTACGCCTGCTGGATTTTATCGATCCGGGCGCCCGCGTGGAAGGCGTTGTAAAGGGTTCTCCGGTAGTCGACGGCACGATGTATTTTGGCTTCGAGCATCCGTTGTCATGGGCGACGGTGGAAGCCGGTCATGTGACTGCAGCGATCACAAGACAGTTGCCTCTTCGCGCAGGGCAGAGCGTGACGTATTCGTCGGTTGTGGGAGTCGCGGCGCCCGGGCAGATGCGAAGGGATTTCCTTGCGTATCTTGAGACGGAGAGGCCGCGGCGCTACGAGCCGTTTCTGCATTACAACTCATGGTTCGATTTAGGATTTGGCAATCGCTACGATGAAGCGGGCGCACTCGACCGGATTCATGCGTTTGGAGAAGAACTGGTCGACAAGCGCCACGTCCAGATCGATTCGTTTCTCTACGACGACGGCTGGGACGATCCGAACTCACTGTGGGGATTCGACGGCGGTTTCCCGCACGGATTCAGCGCTGTGGCGGACGCGGCAAAGCAGATTCACGCCGGAATCGGCGTGTGGCTTTCTCCGTGGGGCGGCTACGGTCAGCAGAAGAAAGAGCGGATTGCGTACGGACGCGCGCATGGATATGAGATTGTGCGCGGCGGTTATGCTCTCTCGGGCCCAAAGTATTACGCCGCTTTCGAGAAAACGTGCCTGGAGATGATCGATCGCTTCGGAGTGAACCAATTCAAGTTTGATGGGACCGGCAACGCGGACCGGGTCTTTCCGGGAAGCGCTTTCGATAGTGACTTCGACGCGGCGATTCACCTGATTGAGCGCATCCGGCAGAAGAAGAACGGCATCTTCATCAACCTGACGACTGGTACGCATCCGTCGCCGTTCTGGGTGTTCTATGCCGATTCGATCTGGCGCGGCGGCGACGACAGCAGCTTCGCCGGCGAAGGAACGTGGCGGCAGCGCTGGATCACGTATCGCGACGAGCAGGTGTATCGCAACATCGTCGAGAAAGCGCCCCTATATCCGCTGAATTCGCTGATGCTGCACGGCATCATCTATGCAAGACAGGCGGAGCATTTGAATGATGATCCTGGCGGCAATTTTTCAGAAGAAGTCCGGACCTACTTCGGCAGTGGCACGCAGCTACAGGAGCTCTATGTCACCCCAACGCTGTTGCAATCGAAAGACTGGGATTTGATTGCCGAGTCTGCGAAATGGGCGCGGAAGCGCGCTTCAATTCTCAAAGATACGCACTGGATCGGTGGCGATCCGGGCCAACTGAAGGTCTATGGATGGGCAGCGTGGAACCCGGATGGCTGGGTGATCACGCTACGCAACCCTTCGGCGCACGCGCAGACCTTTGCCCTGGATCTGAAGACCGCACTGGAATTGCCTCCCGGTTCGCCGGAAACCTATTCGGCACATGACGTGTTTGGGAAGACGCCACCAGAGATCATTTCTGTCAACGAACCGAAGCAGATCACGCTGCAGCCGTTCGAAGTACGAGCATTGGAGTGGACGAAGTAAAGCATGGCAGTGGAACAAATTTCACTCTATGCCTCACTTCAGCGTCTGTTCAATCGCATCTTCTGCCAGCGAGGACATGATTTTGTAGCCGGCGTCGACTGGATGCAGGCCATCTGTCGCAAGGTTCTCGCGCAGCAAACCTCGATCGTCCACCATGGCCGAAAAGTAGTCGAGATAGATCAGTCCATTTTTCGTGGAGTAGTCCTTCAGCCACGCATTCAGCGCCAGAATCTTTGATGGATCACGCTGCAAGAAGAAATTCTGGGCATGCGGAGTGTAGTTGTGCACGGGCGTTACTGAGGACACAATCATCTTCACGCCGTTGGCGCGCGCCACCTCTGCCATCGACGTGAAATTGGCCTCGATATCGGGAAGAGCAATGGGCCCGGTATTACCCGCAATATCGTTTGTTCCTGCCAAAATTACGACAATGGCTGGTTGCAGGTTGATCACGTCCTGGTGGAAACGCAGCAGCATCTGCGAAGTCGTTTGCCCGCTGATTCCGCGGTTGATGTATCCCTTGCCGGGAAAATACTGGTCCAGATGCCAGCCGTCTGTAATCGAGTCGCCGAAGAAAACGACTCTTCGCTCGCCCGCCTTTGGAGCACCCAGCGCCCCATTGGCCTCTCTGTGTCGTGCGAGCTGGCCAAAATCGTTCATATAGGTCGGGATCATCGTTTCGCGATAGCGCTCGAGGCTCCGGATCGACTCGACTGCATAGTTTGTCTGTTGCTGTGCGGCTTGTCCAAAAGCCGAAAGAGAGATTGTCAGCAGAAACGAGAGTTGAAGTCGCATGCTGAGAGGCTACAGCATAGCTCCACCAGGATGAATTCCGCGGTGCAACGCTGAATTGGCTAATAAAGATCCAGTTCTACCATCGTGCAGTCGTCGGTTGCAGCGGCCGTTCCGCAGAAGCACGAGACGTCCTCGACAATTTCGTCAAGATTCCTGCTCTTCGCAAAGGCCTCTTCCATCCGATGTGTGCCGAAGAAATCCCCCGTCGCGTCCTCGGCCTCTGTTACCCCGTCCGTTACGGCCAGCACGCGCGTGCCAGGCTCAAGTTTTACTCGGTGAGACTTGAATGCGACGTCCTCCAATAACCCAACGGGGAAATTTGACTGGCTGAGAGATACAACTCCGGTCGTCGTCCGCAGCAAAGGATGAACCTGTCCGCAGTTGATGTATTCGAGCCAACCATCTCTGTCCAGCCGAAGGATAATCATCGTCGCATACTTGCCCACGTCTTTGGCGCAAATGAAGCGGTTAAGAGTGGTGGCAATTACTTCCAGCGGCTGCTCGGCAAGCATTTGCGCATAGACCATGCCCTGCAGTGTTTGCGCCAGCATGGCTGCCGCGACGCCCTTGCCGGAAACATCGGCAATCACAACGTAGACATGATCCCCTGCAG
>JAFAKX010000206.1 GCA_019234945.1 Silvibacterium sp. | reverse complement strand
GGATGTGCTGATGCTGCCGGAGCTGCCGCGCCGCATCGAGTGCTTCGACATTTCGCATATCCAGGGCGCGGAGACCGTCGCATCGATGGTGGTCTGGGAAGACGGCGCGATGAAGAAGTCCGACTACCGGAAGTTTCAGATCAAATCCGTCGCGGGAGTCGACGATTTCGCTGCCATGCGCGAGGTTATCTCGCGGCGCTACCGGCGGGTGGTTGAAGAGAAGCGACCGATGCCCAGCCTGATCCTCGTTGACGGCGGACTTGGCCAATTGCACGCTGCCGCGGAAGCTCTAGAGGAGCTGGGGCTGACGACGCAGCCGCTCGCGTCCATCGCGAAGCGCGAGGAGATCATCTACCTCTACGGTCAGGAGAACGAGCCCGTCGTGCTGGAGCGGCGCTCTCCGGTGCTGCACCTGATCCAGCGCGTGCGAGACGAATCACACCGCTTCGCGGTCGCCTACCACCGCAAGCGCCGCGAGATGCGCGACCGCGACTCGGAGCTGCTGACAATCCCCGGCGTGGGTGCTCGCACGCGGACGCGTCTGCTCGAACACTTCGGCAGCCTGCGCAGCGTGCAGCAGGCAGGTCTGGAGGCGCTCACGGCCGTCGTCCCACGCAAGACAGCCGAGACCATCTATGCGCATTTCCATGTGGAAGAGGTTGTGAATCCACTGCATGTATTGAATAAAGAGCTGTAAGCTCTGTAGGGAATCGCAAACTATGGAGCACGCATGGGAAGATCTGATCGTCGTACATTTCTGAAATTTTCCGCGCTCGCCGCGGCAGGCGCATCAAGCCAGATCCAAGCTCTGGGAGCATTGAATCCGGCCGACGGCCAGATCAAAGCATGGCGCACCGCGGGCTCACAGCGGTTTGCGTCCATCGAGGCGCCGGCATGGCAGGCGGGCGCGGTATCGCAGGCGAACATTCATCTTGATCCCGACCAGCGCTACCAGAGGGTACTCGGGTTTGGCGCCGCGCTCACCGATGCCTCCTGCTATCTGCTGGAGCAACTCGATGCAGCCCGGCGGTCAGCCATTCTTGAGGAGTGCTTCGGCGCGTCGGGACTGCGCTTCTCGGTTGCGCGCACCACAGTCGGGGCCAGCGACTACTCCGTGAGCGCATACAGCTATGACGAATCGGCCACGCCCGATCCAGACCTGACGCATTTCAGCATCGAGCACGATCGCGCCTACATCCTTCCACTGCTTCGGGAGGCACGGCAGGTGAATTCGGACCTGTTCTATTTTTCCTCGCCGTGGAGCCCTCCCGGCTGGATGAAGGCCGGAGGATCATTGCTCGGCGGCTCGATGCGCAAGCAATACTTCCCTGCCTATGCCCAGTACTTTGTGAAGTTCTTGCAGGGCTACGCCGGCGACGGAGTGAAGATTCAGGCGGTGACTGTTCAGAATGAGGTCGACACCGATCAGGACGGACGCATGCCGCAAGCGCTCTGGGGGCAGGAATACGAGATGGACTTCGTCAAGGGTCATCTGGGCCCGGCGCTGCAGAAAGCTTCGCTCGACACGAAGATCTGGATCCTCGACCACAACTACAACCTGTGGGGCCGCGTCGTGGACGAGCTCAGCGATCCCGATGTGTACAAATTTGTCGATGGAGTGGCCTGGCATGGCTACGTTGGTTCGCCGTCCGCGATGACTCGCGTGCACGACATGTTTCCCGAAAAACACGCCTACTGGACCGAGGGCGGCCCCGACTACACGGAGCCGGATTACGCGACCAACTGGGCAAAATGGTCCAGCACCTTCACAGGAATTCTTCGCAACTGGGCCAGATGCATCGTGAGCTGGAACCTGGCGCTCGATGAGAAGGGCCGCCCCGACATTGGTCCGTTCTCCTGCGGAGGAGTGGTTACCGTCAATTCCCAGACGCACGAGGTTTCGCGCAGCGGCCAGTTCCATGCCTTCGCGCACTATTCGAAGGTGGTTCAGCGAGAAGCCCAGATTTTTTCGTCACGCGGAGATGTGCCGGGCATCGATCACGTTGCCGCGGAGAATCCGGACGGCAGCCGCGTGCTGATCCTCACCAATCAAGGCCGCGAGCAGCAGGTGCAGTGCGCGCTGCACGATCAGTCTTTGACGATCACTCTTCCGCCCGACTCGATTACTACTTTGATGTGGTGAACGACCCTTGAGCCTTGATCACGATCGCGACAAGCAAAATTAGAAAGCCCCCGGCGAAGAGCCGCGTGTATAACGGATGGGCAGGTTGCGGTTGGAATTCACACCCATCATAGAAAGGAAACAACGAAATGATCCGACGCCTGGCATCAGTTCTCGGAATCCTGGCGCTGGCCACGCCATTGGCGCTTGCGCAGACCTCCACCTGGGTCCCGGACAAGGCACACAGCGAAGTCGACTTCACTATCCTGCACATGAGCCTCTCGAACGTCCGGGGCCACTTCGGCAACATTGGCGGAACAGTTGTCTGGAACGACGGCGATATCACCAAGTCCACGGTGAACGTTACCATCGACGCTTCCAGCATTGATACCGGCGTAACAGCCCGCGATAACGACCTGAAGAGTCCCAACTTCTTCGACGCCGCGCAGTTCCCTACCGCAACCTTCGCGAGTACGGGTATCAGCAAAACCGGGGGCGGCCTCCAGATCTCAGGCAATCTGACGCTGCATGGCGTGACGAAGCCGGTTGTCCTGCAGGTGCAGGGCCCCAAGGGACCAATCACGGGAATGGATAAGAAGCCTCATTGCGGCTTTTCGGGCACAACGACGATCAAGCGTACCGATTTCGGTATCGGCGTGAAGGTGCCGGCCGCTGTTGTCGGTGAAGATGTAGCGCTGACGTTTGACCTGGATGTGGTGAAACAATAGCCGGCTCGGTTGATTGCAGACACGCGGGAACCGTAGCTACTTCCGAGGTTTCTGTCTGCGCGGGAAGAGCGGGCATATCAATTCGCTATGCCCGCCGCTCTCTTAAGAAGCCGCTAGAACGACTCCCCGACCATCTCTTCACTCTTCTTCCACAGCGCCTCAGCGTTGGCAGAATCCAGCGCATACCCGCGCACGCCTTCGCTGATCACGCTAATCGGCGTCCCGTCCGGTACGATCGTTCCGACGTGGCAATTCTCACAATATTGCCCGCCGATCTCGTCAGCCCCTGCCACGACTCCAGCCCACACGGAGGTCGCGGACCCCTGTGGAATCGTCTTCCATTGGAAAGGTCCCCTGCCCTGCGCCGCCAGTTGCTCATTGACCTGGGCGATCAGCTTTTCGATCCGGCCCGGTTCCGCATAGCGGCCCAGTTCGGTCTGAATACCGCCCGGATGCACCGCAGCAGCCCGCACGCCCCGCTCCCGATGCCTCCGGTCAAAAGCGACGGCAAACAGAATATTCGCCGTTTTCGACCGGCCGTAGGCGACGAACGGCTCATACTGCGTGCGCTCGAAGTTCGGATCATTCAGATCGACGTTCGAATAACGATGTCCTGCCGACGACAGGTTGATCAGTCGCCCACCATCTCGAATCAGCCGCGCGATCCGATTCACGAATACAAAGTGGCCGAGATGATTCGTGCCGAACTGTGTCTCGAATCCATCCACCGTGTGTCCGAACGGCGTGGCCATCACTCCGGCGTTGGCGATGACCACATCGAAGGGTTCACCGTCTTCAAGCAGCCTGTCGGCGGCGGCGCGCACGCTCGCAAGGTTGGCAAGGTCGAGTTCCACAAGCTCGAAGCCTCCACCGTTCGCTGCCGCATCCTTCCGCACCTCGCCCGTGGCCCTTTCGGCCTTGTCCAGATCCCGAGCCGCGCCCACCACATGCGCGCCGTGCGCAGCAAGAGATCGCGCCGTCTCCACTCCGAGGCCGGCCGAGACGCCCGTTACGAGAATCCGTTTGCCCGCCAGATTCACACCCTCCAGCACATCCTCTGTTGTTGAAGTCGCTCCGAATGCTGTTGAAGTTGCTCCAAACACCTTTGCCATTGCTTCTCCTCGTTAAACTTGTTATGCCGCACATCGCGATTGACTCCTGTCCACGGTGCGGGTAAAACGGAGAATTTCTCCGTAATAGAAAGGATAATCGGAGACAATCTCCGGTTGCAAAATTTTTGAATGCCAGGCAAACGCACACAACCGGCCACGCGAAAACCCCGCGCAGACGCTCGGCGCAATCGCGAGCGCATTCTGGAGATCGCCAGAAAGGCTTTACCGTTCAGGCGCAAATGTCAGCCTGGACAATATCGCAAAACGGGCAGGCGTGGGCGCCGGAACCTTGTATCGGCACTTCCCCACGCGAGAGGCGCTGCTTGAGGCCGTCTATCGCTCCGAAGTAGAAAAGCTCGCCGCAGCCGAGCGCGAGCTTTCCGCGAAGCTGCCCCCCACCGAAGCCTTGCGTGCATGGATGTTGCTCTTCATCAAGTACATCGCAGCCAAGCACATCATTGCTCCGGCGCTGAATTCACTCGTGGCGGGAGGGTCGAAGGTATTCGAGGCGACCCGCGGTCAGGTCCAGGGGGCGATCCATGCATTGGTCGAGCGCGCGATCGAGAGCGGCGACATGCGCCCGGACATCGACCCGGTCGATCTGCTTCGGGCTATGATCGGTGTCTCAAACGTGGCGTCCGGGCCGGACTGGCAGCAGAGCGCAAGGAGGCTCGTAGACATTCTCATCCTTGGTTCCCGCCCAATCCCCTAGGACCTCAAATTGTTTCCTCGATGCGTCCATCGGGGTTGCAGCACTTTTCACATTCAACGGAACCGCCGCTCGCGCGCGAGCGTATCTCCGACAGCCTGCGTGCGGGGCGCGCACTACAGGCCCGCGCTGCAGCTACCGAGGGACAACCATGAACTCCGACTTGCGACTTGCCCTGCGCCAGTTGCGCAAGGCGCCCGGATTTGCCATAACCGCGGTGCTCACGCTGGCTCTGGCCATTGGCGCCAATGCTGTCGTGTTCAGCGTGCTGAATGCGCTGGTACTGCGGCCCCTCAACGTGCCGCATCCCGAAAATCTATTCATGCTGGAGCGGACCTTTGGAGCGGAGAGCGCTCCATCGCAGTCGTATCCCGACTATCGCGACCTGCGCGACCAAAACCGCAGCTTTGACGCCCTGGCGACGTACGACATCGTGGGCGGAGCTGGGCTCGATACCGGCAGCGGCAACCCCTCCGTGGTCTGGCCCTACATGGTCAGCGGCAATTACTTCGATGCGCTCGGCATCCGGCCTTATCTCGGCCGATTCATCCACGCTTCAGACGAGCATGGCAAGAACAGCATTCCCTATATCGTTCTGAGCTATGCCTTCTGGCGCAACCATTTCAACAGCGATCCCGCGGCGGTGGGGCGCACCGTTCAACTCAACAAGCATCCTTTCACCATCGCCGGAGTTGCACCGCCCGATTTCCGCGGCACCGAGCTTTTCTTCGACCCTGACCTCTGGGTGCCTATCGTGGACCTCCCGCAGATCGGCGGATGGGATCCGGTGGACGACCGCGATTCCCATTTCACCTGGATTGTCGGCCACCTGAAATCTGGCGTGACACCCACCGCGGCGACCGCGGACCTGAACACGATTGCCGCTTCGCTGGCAAAGGCCTATCCGAAAACGGACGATGGCCTGAAGTTCACGCTTTCGCGGCCGGGGTTGGTAGGAAACACGCTCGGCCGGCCTGCACGTGCGTTTATGGCCGGGCTGATGCTGCTGGCTGGCCTGATTCTGCTGGCAGCATGCGCAAACCTCGGCAGCCTCTTTGCCGCCCGTGCGGCGGACCGCTCCCGCGAGATCGCCCTGCGCATGGCTCTTGGATCGCGCCCACAGCTAATCCTCCGTCAGCTTCTCACTGAAGCCATTCTGGTTTCAGTCGCCGGAGGAGTCATCGGAATGGCGGGTGCCGTGGGCATTCTGCGCGGGCTGAGCACCTGGCGGCCTATCTCCGGCATACCCATCAACGTGCCGGTCAATCCCGACGCGAAGACCTACGCCGTAGCGCTGCTGCTCGCTATCTTCAGTGGTCTGCTCTTCGGCCTCGTTCCGGTCCGCCAGGTGCTGCGTGCCGATCCATGGCAGGTCATCCGGTCGGGATCATCGGGCTTCGTCAGCGTCAGCCGTTTCTCGTTGAGAGACGTGCTGCTCGGCCTGCAGATCGCCATCTGCGCTGTCCTGGTCACATCTTCTCTGGTAGCGGTGCGCGGTCTCGCTCGCTCGCTCGAAAGCAATTATGGTATTCAGCCCGAGGGAGCGATGCTGGTCACCACCGACTTACATATGGCCGGCTATAGCGGCGATCAGCGCGAACAGATGCAGCGGCGCATGCTCGACACGGCCGCCGCCATCCCCGGAGTCACCGCGGTGGCTTATGCCGACCGGTTGCCGCTGGGGCTCTCCGGTAACGACACAGACGTCTTCACTGACAGCACAACGGATTTCCGGCCCACGAACGGCATCGGCGATGCGCAGCAGTTCAACGTCTCGCCGGATTATTTCAGCGCAGCTGGTACGGCGCTTCTGGCAGGCCGGAGTATCACGCTGCACGATGAGAACAAGGCTCCCCTCGTCGCTGTCATCAACCGCCAATTTGCGCGCAAGGTTTTCGGCTCAGTTGAGAAGGCCGTAGGTGGCCACTTCAAAATCTGGGACGGAACGCGGGTCGAAGTCGTCGGCGTAGTGGAAGACGGCAAGTATGAAACGATGACCGAAGACCCCAAGCTGGCGATGTTCTTTTCCTTTCTGCAGCAGCCCTCCGGCAGAACCTGGCTCATCGTTCGATCGCACCGGGAGCCGCAGGAAATCGCCGCCGCCCTGCAGCACACTCTGCGGAACCTAGATCCCGCGCTTCCTCTCGAAATCAAGACCTGGAACAGCGAGCTGGATTCCGCTCTTTTTGCGGCCCGTGTGGCAACGGTGGCTTTAGGTGTGCTGGG
>JAFAKX010000197.1 GCA_019234945.1 Silvibacterium sp. | reverse complement strand
TTCACGCCTGAGGTTACGGAGACGGCGAAGCAAGCGCTCAGAAAAATGCGGACGCGGTTGCCGGGAGCAATCGAACTGATCTACGACAATTACAACGCATTAGCAATTGGCTTCAGCCCGACTGAACGTGCCTCCGATGCCATCTTTTCGATCGCGCTTTATCCGCGATGGGTGAGCCTCTTCTTCCTGATGAATGGAGCGAAGTTACGGGACCCGGATGGCCGCTTGCAGGGTAGTGGAAAGCAAGCGCGACATATTGTGCTTGACACTGTAGGGACGCTTGATGATCCGGCGGTGCAGGAGCTGATGGCGCAGGCACTCGAATTATCTCCAAAGCAGTTTGACGCTTCGCAACCTCGGCGGCTGATTGTTAAATCGGTATCTGCAAAACAGCGGCCGCGCCGGCCCGCATAACGACTCGACGATTTGCGCTAGTCTGAAGACAGAGCACGCATGTTTCCTGCAATGGCCCGAATTTTGCGCACTTTATTTGGTTTGCTGTTTCCCTTTTCCTTTGTATCCATGAGCCTTACCGCCTCGCCGAACAAGCCGGGGCCGATAGTGCCTCTGTGTTCATGGCAGATTACGTTCACGGCCAGCTACCTGGTGGAAACAGAGCGTGGCGCGGGTCCTGGATTTCTCTTCCGCATCGATAATGGGACGGCAAATCCGATCACGTTGGCCGAGCCGGTACCTTCGAGCGCGCATTGGTATGCCCGAGTGGGTAACCGCTGGTTGTGGCGCGCCTCAAGCGGGGCCGGAGGCAGCTACGTCGACGCGATCAACGAGAAGGGCCCGATATTCGCATATCAGCCGAAGCAATCTCCGGCGGATCCCAAATACATCACAGTGCCTGCTCATGCGCACTACGAATGGACTGCCAGCGAGCGCGAGATTCCAGCTCTCGCGTACAGACCGGGATGCGCGCGATGCAACTATCCCGGCGAGCATGACTACAAGGCGGTGTTTGCCTATGCTTATTTGCCACCTCCACAGCTACATAAAGACGGGCTGCTGGCATGCGGGCTACGCTCAAACCTGGTCCCGATGCCTCCCAAGGACACACCCAAATAGAAAAAAAGCGTGAAATTCCAGGCACCCCGCCGTCTCGCTGAGGAGATTTTCCGTCTAGTCGTATGAAACAACCCGCAACGGGCCCCGCCCGGAAGGGTTTGTACTAGTGTTGGAGGAACAACACATCATGCGAAACACAATTTGCACCCTTGCGCTCGCAGGCCTGTTAACAGTGGGCGGCGGCGCTGCCATAGCCCAGGAGAATACTGCTGCCCCACCGCAACAGGGGCAGGGCTATGGGCACCATGGGATGATGAGTCCCGATGAACAACTCAACCACCTCACCAAAGCGCTGAATCTCTCGTCCGACCAGCAGGCGCAGATCAAGCCTATTTTGGAAAACGCGCACCAGCAGGCGATGCAAATCCACCAGGATCAGTCCCTTGCCCAGCAGGACCGCTTCACCAAGATGCAGGCGCTTCATCAGGACACGAACACCAAGATCGAAGCTGTCCTGAACGACACGCAGAAGCAGAAGTTTGAGGAGATGCAGGCCAAGAGGCAGGAACACATCCGCGGCGGACAGGCGCCCGCTCCGCAACAGCAGTAAGAACGATACGACGTTATCCTGCTTCGGCGAAGGCCGCTCACTGCAGGCGAGCGGCTTTCCTTTGTTTCACAGAGAGTCTGGAAAAAGCATCTCCATAAAGACGTTCGCGCGGGCGTACTTCGAAGCTTTTTCGGGAGCGGTCATGTGGCGAAAGCCAACCTCCTCGTAGAGGTGGACCGCTGCGGCAGCCTTTGTGTTTGATTCCAGATACAGCCGGCGCGCCTTGAGCACGCGGGCGACCGCGATTGCGAAGACAAGCAACCGGCGACCGATTCCTTGGCCTCGCGCGGCGTCTGAGACCGTCATCTTGGCAAGCTCAAACTCGCCGCGCTTGATCGGCACCAGGGCGCAACAGCCCACCACTTCACCGTCCAGTTCGGCCACGCAGATCTGACCGCCCTTGTCGAGAATCTTGGCTTGCGGATCGCCCAGAATCTCGCGATCGCCGGGTTCAATCTCGAAGTCGTGGCTGATCCAGACCTCGTTCAATTCTTTAAATGGCTTTTCATCGCCGGGCTGAAACCTCCGTAGCACCACCCGGCCAGTCAGCGGAAGGACCTCGATATCAGTTGCCATGGCAAAAGATTAAGATCGAATAAGCAATATGTCCAATATCTTGTTTATGACGATTAATATGGCCAGAATATGAATATCAATCTTGAGATCCGCCATCTGCGCTACTTCGTTGCGGTTGCTGAAGAGCTGCACTTTGGACGTGCAGCGACACGCCTGCACATTGCGCAGCCTCCGCTCTCGCAGCAGATCCGCAAGCTCGAGGAGATGCTGGGATATGCGCTTTTTCAGCGCACATCGCGTGAGGTGCGGCTTACGGCTGCGGGCGAGGAATTGCTTGAACGCGCCCGGCACACACTCAGGAAAATCGAGGCCGACGTCTCGGCTGTTAAGAAGGTCGGCCGCGGCGAAGCCGGAGCGCTGACCGTGGGATTCGTGGGCTCGGCAATGCTGACCGCGTTACCGAAGCTGCTCGGGCGCTATCGCGGGGAGTATCCGCAGGTCGATCTGCAACTGCGCGAGCTCTACACGGCCGGCCTGGTGGACGCGTTGCTGAACGGCACCGTCGATGTAGGTTTTATGCGCGATGCGGGAAGTATCGACGGGCTGCGCATTGAAGCCCTGATGAGCGAGCCGTTCGTCGTCGTGCTGCCGCGCAAGCATCGCCTGGCAGAACAGAAAACTGTCGCGGTTAAGAGCCTGCAGCATGAGCCCTTCGTGCTTTTCGCACGTTCCTACGGCAGTGTCGCTTGGAAGAAGACGGTCGATGTGTGCGAGGCGCACGGATTCACACCGCGGGTGGTACAGGAGGCTCCGCAATGGCTGACGATCATGACCCTGGTCGGCGCGGGACTCGGCGTGACGATCGCGCCGGCGTGCGTTACGAAGCTTGCCGTGCCCGATACTGTGTGCCGCAAGCTGCGGCCGCAGTCGCAGCTTACCCACCTGGAGCTGGCCTGCAGAACGAGTGAAGCGCGGCCGATCTCGACGGCTTTCAGCGAGCTTGCACGCCGGACATTCCGGGGGCAATCCTGAGTTCCACTCGTGGGTCTAAGGCTTCGAGGACGGTGCGGCAATTTTCGCTCCGGGCTGTTGCTGAGCTTCGGAGTGGAAGACCTGGTATTGATCGTCAGTCACGCTGATGTCGGCGCGGTACCCGATGATTCCGACGGCGTGTGCCACGACGTGAGCCTGGCCGCTCGTTGGCAGCCACAGCTCGTTATTGACCAGCTTCTGGTCGAAGGTGAAATTGCTTCCTTTGCCGACCGAGAAGAGTCCGAAGCCAAGATGAAAGTTGTCATCGAACCGAGCGATGAGGCGGCGAACCTCGCGGTCCTGCTCATCGATCCAGATGGTTCCGGAAAGCTTCTTCGACGCACTTTCCGCCGTGCCGTGGGTTTGCGCATGCGGATCGCCCATGAAATCGAAGGCTAGCGTGGTTCGGCCGTCGACGGTTTCGCGGCGCGGGTTCGATACCTTCATGATCGTGAGAAGCTTACTGATGCTGACCTCGTTTCTGTCGATGGAACGGCCGGGAGGCGTTTTCTGTGCCTTGTCGATCTCCTTTTTGACGCGCTCCAGTTCTTTTTTCTCGTCGTCGGGACTCAGGTCCTTGCCGTTCTTTTTGACCTTGCGGTCTATCTCGTGCGAGTTCACGAAGAAAATCTCATCTTCTTCGCTTTCGGTCTTCTTCACGCCGCCATTCTTATCCAGCTCGCGGATAACGACGATCTCGCGATACGTATAGTTCTCGCGAGTCTGGTCAAGTTTGCGCTGGTGCTCCTCAACCTGGTTCATCAATGTGGTGGGATCGGGAATGGAAGCACCATCCGCAGGATGATTCTGCCCACCGCAGGCGCCGCTGATGCTGAACAGAATGAGCGCGGATGCGAAAAGGCGCATGTGCGGATTACCCCTTAGGGGATGGTACGCTGGTACGACTGCTGCGGTTCCGGGGTTTGCTGAATTTGCAGGCGCCGGCCGTTCCTCAGAAAGAAGAGGTGCGTCAATATGCTTCGACTCCTGCTGCGATGGTTCCTGCAGGCGGGTGCATTGCTGTTGGTGGCGTATTTTGTTCCGGGTTTTCAGGTCCGCAACTTTCCCGCAGCCCTCGTTGCTGTCATCGTGATCGGACTTCTGAATGCTACGTTGGGCTTGCTCCTCAAGCTGATTACGTTGCCGCTCGGCATTCTGACGCTGGGGCTCTTTTTCCTTGTCATCAACGCCATCATGCTGGAGGTGGCGAGCGCCATTGTTCCCGGCTTCAGGGTTGCCAGTTTTGGAGCAGCGTTCATAGGCGCTGTTATCCTTGCAGTTCTCTACATCATCGTAGAGGCCATCGCGGATTAGTCTCGGGGCGGCCCGGGAGGAGTCCGGGGGACTGCTACCCCAGCGGGTTTCTGCGATTGAGGAGAGATGACCGCGCGTCCTTCCGGAAGGCGACGCACCGAACGGGGACGTCCCGCAGGAGAAGGCGTGACGGGACGATCGGCGGGACGGGCAGCGCCGGCGGACCCGATGCCGGCGGAAGAAGAATGCGGTTCAACGCCGGGCAGCATTGGCTGAATGCTGCGGGAATGATGGACGCTTCCAATGATGATTGCGAAGCTTCCAATAGCGGCTGCCGCCGCGCCAAAGGCAAGGTGGGGAATTCCAAAGAACAGCCGACCTGATGATGCGGTCTGCGCTCCTGCGCGCTCGCGGATTAACCGCGCTGTAATGCGATCCTCCATGCCTTCAGGCGGTAAAGCTGAGCCGATGCGGCGTAACACCTGATCGATAAGGCGGTCGTGGTTGCCGTTGCTGGGGATGCGTGGGTTCATCGCGAGACTCCTTCCATATCCAGCAATGCGGAGAGTTGGCGGCGTGCCCGAAAGATGCGCGAGCGGATTGAAGATTCAGTCGTGCCGAGCACGGCTGCAATCTGTACGGTAGACAACTCTTCGACTGCGGAAAGCAGAAGCGCCTCGCGCTCCTTGCGTGGTAGACAGTCGACCAGACTGAGAATGCGATCGTGCTGCTGCGAAGAAATCAGGCAGTCGTCCGCGCGATGGTCTTTTGAAGGCAGGATGCGAGCGTAGTCGGAAATGTCGTCGTTTTCAGGCCTGGTCTTGCTGCGCCGCTTCTTGTCGAGAACGATATTCCAGGTGATCCGGATCAGCCACACGCGGTGGTCGAGAATACTGTCGAGCTTATCTCGATGCTTGAGCACCCGCAGAAACGCTTCCTGGACAGCGTCCTCCGCCTCGGCGGCATTCCGCATCACAGAATAAGCGACCCGGTACAGGGTCGCAGAGTACTCCGTGACAAGGGCGGTGATGGTTTCGCTTGAATCCAACGTCTTCGCCGGCACCGATTCCCTCTCAGTGGTCAGAGCCGGGCCCATCCAGCCGGTAAGCTGTCCAGGAAATGTGCTCATCCTTACTCCCTGCTCTAAGGACGGAGGATACCGCGTTTGCGCTCATGAAAAACAGTCCCGAACGCATCTCGGGAAGCGGGTTAGAATCCGGTCAGCCTGAATCTGGTTGAGCAGATGCAACGCAAAGCATGGTTTGAGCTTCACGATCATCGTCTGTACCCGGGGTTTCTGCGCGACCTTGTGACGGATGCCCTACAGGAGATATGGAACGCCAAGCAGATTTATTCTCCGATTGCGCGGCGGCTTCGGCGGGCAGTGGCTGAGTCGGGAGCAAAGCGCGTCGTGGATCTCTGCTCGGGAGGCGGTGGGCCGTGGCTATGCTTTTGCTGCGAGTTCCACGGCGATGGAGTCACGGATCCCGCAGTCCTGCTTACAGACAAATACCCCAGTAGGGGTCCAATCCGCACTGTTGAAAGCAGGACCCTGAGCAGATTGAGCTTCCATCCCTGCCCTGTGGACGCCATCGATATCCCATCAGATCTGACGGGGTTTCGCACGATGTTCTCTACATTCCACCATTTCGGACCTTCGCAAGCGCGGGCAATCCTGAAGAGCGCTTTCGAGCAACGCCAGGGGATCGGCATCTTTGAGGCGGCGAAATGCGATTCGCGCACGCTGGCGGCGGTGATTGCTGTACCCTTGTTGGCGCTACGTCTTGCGCCGCGAATCCGACCGTTTCGATGGTCGCGAATCTTCTGGACGTATTGTGTGCCTGTCATCCCGCTGACCCTGTGGTTGGACGGTCTGCTGTCCTGCCTGCGGTCGTACTCCCTGGCAGATCTGCGCGAACTGACCTCCGGACTCGTATCAGAGGCGTACCGGTGGGACATAGGAGAGGAACACGGGGGGCCGGTAGCGATAACGTACCTGGTCGGATATCCGTGTCTTCCGGTTCGGAGTGAAGACGCCGAAATCCGGGCTGCTGAAGTCGAAGAGATCCAAACTGAAAGGCCCGCCTAGCAGCAGGCGGGCCGTGACGCGGAGGCATCCAGGCTTATTCCAGGGGCTGCGAGCCTCCGTTTAGCTTCTGCGCAGCTATCTGGCCCGCAGCTGTAGTTTTGTCTTGATCCTTGATCTCGGCATACAACTTCTTTGCCTGAGCGGGACTGGTGGCCTCATACAGCTGAGCCAGCTGGAGTTTGGCTGCCGACGCAGGCACAGTGTTGGTCGGATTCTTAATGAGCTGCTGGTAGAGATCGACAGCTTGCCCGGCGTGACCGGTCTGGCGATAGACGTTGGCCAGCGATATTTTGGCAAGGGCAGAAAGGCCACTGTCGTGAGAGTCGGACGCCTTTTGCAGGGCCGCTTCGGCCTGCGATGTTTGCCCCATGTCCAGGTATGTTAGGCCGGAGAAATACCGGGCGTGGGCGCCGACCTCGAACCAGCCGTAGCGATTGGCCACATCAACAAAAAGAGGATTGGCTGCCTTGGCGCGCTCGGCTGCGGTTGCATAGGACGGCTCGCCCGGAATAGCGGTCTGGCCGGGCTGGCGCAGCGGTGTGTTATAGATGTCCATTGCCTGGCCGAAGGCATTTCGAGCGCTGGCCGAACGCGAGTTGTAAATGACAATACCCGTTACAATGAGAGCCGCAAGCACCACGATCGCGATTGCGATCCTGATAACGGACGTGCGATGGATCTGGAGCCAGCCCAAGCCCGAGGCCGTGGCCTCAACGAAGCGGTCTTGCTTGAGCGCGCGACGTGTCTGTGTATCCAATGTAGGGAGTCCTTCTGAAGCCTTCCGGGCGGGGACTATGGCACTTTCCGGAACAAGCAATCCCGAATTGTGCCTGAATGACAGGCATAAGGAAACAGGCGCGTTATGGACGCCCTTTTCCTTCAAACCCCTTAAGTGTATCAGCCCGTTAAGCGCGAGGTCAAAAGGCGCAGTCCGCCAGCCGCGGAAGCGGAGCTTGGGATCGACTAGAGCGGCAAGAAACACGCGCTTCGGATCGCGGTGCCGAACTCTCCGACGTGAGTGGTGCCGGCACCCACCGCTTAGGCCGCCCGTGCCGGATCTTCGAGTTCGCCGTTTTCGATCTTCTCCTGGCAAACGATGCAGTACGGTGTCCACGGCAGGGCCTCAAGCCGTTTGCCGCCGATCTCCTCACCGCAGTGAACACATTCACCGAAACTGCCGTCGCGCATGCGGCTCAGAGCCTCGTGCACGAGCCTCAGTTGATGGTGACCGCTTGTGCCTTGGCTGAAAAGAAGTTCTTTCTGGTAAGAAATGACGGCCTGATCGGCGACGTCCTGGGTATCGTCGGTTACGGTTTCACGGCCTTGCACAACGGCGGCTGACATTGTCTTTTCGAGCAGCTGCTTTTGAGCCAGGAGCTTTTCTTGATAGCGCCGTGTGATTTGGGGGTTGAGGGCCATGTTATTGCTCCTTTGCACTAAGTTCAAAAAACTTGGACGACAGATGGCGTGTGAAGGTTTCGTCAAAAGTACGCAATTTTCACTCAGGAAGGTGAAGCAGGCGGCATCAACTTGACCGTCTTCTACTTGCTGCCAAACGGGCGGGGCATTAGGCTAGAAACTGTCATGTACGAGGATTTTCAAGTAGCGGACCACTGGACGGGGGAGTCTCTTCATTGCCATTGGACGGCGAATGTCGTCGCCATCGCGACGCGGCATGCGGACGCTGTCGACATCCGCTTTGATGTGAACGGCCGCCCGGTTTGGATCGCAATGCCATGCCTGGCATGGGTAGAGCAGAAGAAGCGGACTGGGCATGTGATTACCGATGCGCTCGCAGCACAGATCGCTGGCCGTTACCTGAAGCAGAGCATCGAGTCCGGTTACGACAATGGCCGAGAGATGTACACCATGAGCGTCGATGAGGTGCTCGACCATTTGGACCACGTGCTTCGGGAGGCGGGACACACGAGCAAGCTGCCGCCGTTGATCCCGACCGACGATGCTCAGCCGCTTCCATAACAAATAGCGTTCTGCTCTTTTGCCATACCTTGTCCGCGAATGGCACAATAATCGGTTTGCCTGAAAGAGAAGGAGCACCGGAATGGGAGCAGCTACGGTCACACGCGACCTGCAGAAGTTGACAGAGGGGCCGCACGTTCACCGCAATCTCTCGACGCCACAACTGATTGAAGCCGCAATTGCGCGCGGTGAAGCTAGTCTGGCATCCAATGGCGCGTTGGTGGCGCTAACCGGTGCCAGGACGGGCCGGTCGCCCCGCGACAAATTCACCGTCGAAGATGCGGAAACGAAAGACCGTGTGGATTGGGGCAAGGTCAACCAGCCATTTCCCCCGGAAAAGTTTCAGGCGCTGCTCGACAGGGTTGTCCAGCACATGGCGGAACGCGACCTTTATGTGATGGATCTCTATGCTGGCGCCGATCCAGAGTACCGGTTACCGATCCAAATCATCTGCGAATACGCCTGGCACGCGCTATTCGTGAAGCAGCTGTTTGTGCGGCCCGAGTTGAAAAATGTGATGCTGCACTCGCCGGAATTCACCGTTATCGCTGCGCCGGAGTTCGAGGCAGTACCGGAGCGGGACGGTACCCGCTCGGGTACCTTTATCCTCGGAGACTTTACTCGCAAAGTAATCCTCATTGGCGGCACCAAGTATGCGGGCGAGATGAAGAAGTCGATTTTCGGCGTGATGAATTATTTGCTGCCGGCCCGCAATGTCTTCCCCATGCATTGCTCCGCGAACGTAGGCGCGAACGGCGAATCGGCGCTGTTCTTCGGCTTGTCCGGGACGGGCAAGACAACGCTGTCGGCTGATCCGCTGCGCCGGTTGATCGGCGACGACGAGCATGGCTGGGGTCCGAACGGAATATTCAATTTCGAGGGCGGATGCTACGCAAAATGCGTGGATCTTTCCGAAGAGAAGGAGCCCCAGATTTACCATGCGATTCGGTTCGGCTCAGTGCTCGAAAACGTGGTGATAGACGCGAAGACGGGCGAGCCGGATTACGGCGACATTCGCTACACAGAGAACACGCGAGCCGCGTATCCTATCGAATTTATCGCTAATGCCATGATCCCGGGCGTGGGTGGACATCCGAAGAACGTTCTCTTCCTGGCGGCAGATGCCTTTGGTGTGCTGCCTCCGATCTCGAAACTCTCGCCCGAACAAGCGATGTATCACTTCCTCTCCGGATACACGGCGAAGCTGGCTGGGACCGAAGCAGGACTGGGCAGCGAGCCTGTGCCGGAGTTTTCGGCGTGCTTCGGATCGCCGTTCCTGCCGCTGGCCCCACGCGTCTATGCCGAGATGCTCGGCAGGCGGCTGCGCGAAGATAAGGCCGAATGCTGGCTGGTTAATACCGGCTGGACCGGAGGCGCATTCGGAGTGGGCAAGCGAATGAGCCTGAAGCACACACGCGCGATGGTTCACGCGGCGCTCGACGGTCGGCTGGCTAAGGCGGAATTTGTAACTGAGGATGCGTTTGGACTCAATATTCCGACAAGCTGCGCGGACGTACCGGTCGAACTGCTGAATCCGCGTAACGCGTGGGTCGATAAAGAGGCCTACGACGAGCAGGCGCGAGTGCTGGCCTTAAAGTTTCAGGAGAACTTCCGCAAGTTCGATGCGCCCGAAGAGGTGCGCGCCGCCGGTCCCCAACCGCGGCCAGCAGCGCGCAAGTAGCCAGGATGTTTCTGCGCAAGCTCCGCATCGATCGTGTGGACGAGCAGGGCGAATCGCATGCCTGCCCGATTTCCTGGATCGACAACTTCGCAATGCGCAACTTCACAAACGACGCTGTCTTTGATGACACTCTGCCGGCGGATGATGGCCTGCTGGAGGCTGGTTTCCGTGTGCCACTGCCGCAGTTACAAATTGCGATGCAAGAGTGGTTTCGGCGAAAGGGCTATCTGAAGCCGCAGGAAAAGCTGCGGATTGAAGAGGAGCTGTTGGTTTCGGAATGGAAATCTGACGCAGGCAACCGATGACCGGGCTGCTGTATCAAAGCGGAGCCCTGCTTTGTAGCGCAGCCTCCGCCCCCGCGCCCAGGCGAAATCCTCTTCCCGTTTGCGCGAAATCGTCCCCGCGCATCCTATTAGTGTTCGACCTACTCTCAAACCCCAAGGGAGCACTCTCATGAAGATGGAAACACTGCGCGCGTTATATATCGAAGAGCTCAAGGATTTGTACTCGGCGGAGACGCAGATTACCAAGGCTCTTCCCAAGCTGGTCGAGACCGCCACAAACTCCGCCTTGCGGCAGGCTTTTGAAAATCATCTGGAAGAAACCAGGAACCACGTAACACGTCTGGAACAGATATTTGCGGGACTGGACGTGAGTCCCAAAGGCAAGACCTGCGAAGGAATGAAGGGCCTACTCAAGGAAGGCGACGAGCGGGCCGGCGAAAAAGGCGATGCGGATGTTCTGGATGCAGGCATCATTTCGGCCGCGCAGCGGGTGGAGCACTACGAGATCGCAGCTTATGGCTCGGCACGGACGTATGCCGAACTGCTGGGCGAGAATGAAGCGGTGCGCCTGCTGAGCGAGACGCTGGAAGAAGAGAAAGCGGCGGACACCAAGCTCACCCAGGTTGCCAGAAGGATCAACGTTGAGGCCAAGGCGGCATGACAACCTAGCCCGTGTGCGGGCAAGAAGCCGCTTCGTGTCCGCACAAATCTTATGGCGATAAGCAAACTCTGATCGGGCGCCATCATCCCAAGTGTAGCCGGGTGGATACCTCGCATCCGGCGAGGAAAGAGGTTCCCATGTTTCTCATCATTGCGTTAGTACTGTTTCTGGCCTGGATCGGCGGCTTTGTTGTGTTTCACACCGCGGGCTTTCTCATTCACGTGTTGCTGTTGTTTGCGGTGATCTCGATCATCTTTCACTTCCTTCGTGGAAGGTCATCGACAGCTTAAAAGACTGGCCATGCGGGCTAGGAAGGCGGCCTGACGCGCCGCAATTGGTGAGTGGCGCCGATGTCGGAGGATTCACTCGTGATAGTGCAGAAGGCTGAAGACATCATAGTCCGGAAATTTTTCGCGGCCCTTGAGAAAATCAAGCTCGATCACGAAGGCGAGTCCGGCTATGTGTCCCCCGAGCTGCTGCACCAGCTTCACGGTCGCCTCCATCGTCCCGCCCGTCGCCAGCAGATCATCCACCAGAACGACATTCTGACCCGGCTCGATCGCGTCCAAGTGAATTTCGAGCGAGTCCGTCCCATATTCCAGATCATAGGTAACGCGAGCAGTCGGAGCCGGCAACTTCCGCGGCTTTCTGACGGGGACGAACCCGGCGTTTAGCCGGTAAGCCAGGGCCGGGCCAAAGATAAACCCGCGTGCCTCAATCCCAAGCACCAGATCGACATCCCTGCCGATATAGTGTGCCGCAAGCGCATCGATGAGCTCGGCAAAGCCCTTTTTATCCTTAAGCAGGGTGGTGATGTCGTAGAACAGTATTCCCGGCTTCGGGAAGTCGGGAACCGTGCGCACAAGTTCCTTGAGCGGGTCACAGTTGATCGGGGCGTGTGTCTTCAATTTGGCCAATTGCAAATTCCTCCAGCCTTTCTTTCAGCAGAGGCAGGAAACTCCTACCACGCTCCTTCAATTTGAAAAGATCCGAGCGAAGCTCCTTCGCTGTCGGCAAGATCGTGCTCGACGACGGCGTCTACGCGACTGCCGCGTGATCCCTTGTGCAGCGCGGACCCCAGTTCTGCAAGTTGCTCAGGTTCGCCGGCCGCTACGACCTCGACGTGGCCGTCTTCGGTGTTACGAACCCAGCCTTTCAGCTCTAAGGCCGAGGCCTCGCGGTGGACAAACCACCGGAAACCGACGCCTTGCACGCGTCCTTTGATGAGGTAATGACGGACCATGAAAGATGGCGGTGCGGGGTTAGTGTTGCAGAAGTGGTGGGACGGCGCAAGCCGGCGTTCAGGCGATCTTGTAGGCGTAGGCGTCGTCGACGTAGCGATCACCCCACATCTGCCCACCCAGACGCATTCCCACAACACTTGCAGCCCTCCCGAATACCTTGCGCAAAGCGCGAACGAAGGGATCGCTTGTCTTCATAATGAAGATCGTCGGGACCTCCCAGACGGTCATTCCAGCTTCAGTGAGAATAGCATTCACCTTCAAATACGCATCGCCCAGAGTCAAGGCATCCAGCTTCTTTGACGCGAGAGCAAACCGCCAATCGCCATATTCAGAGAAATGGACCCAGATCGCCAAGGTCACCCGAACGCCAGCATTCTCGAGAGCGGTAACGATCCGTTCACTCTTTCCAAGATCGACCTCTACCAGTACTGCTTTATCCATGGCATGACTCCGTGGCTTCGTTCCATTATTGCATCCATCAGATCTTGACACTTCTGCTTGTCGAATACTTTGTACCGGCCTTCCTCTGACCACGTGATAGTGAGACTCCAATTTCTCTCGAAGAGCGGATCTGCCTGCTCCAACTGGACACGTGGTCCGTCAAGCATTGCAAGCACACAAAGTGTCTTCAGATTGTGCGTGTGAGCGTCGTTCACGCCTCTCTTGTCGGGAAAATCATATCGTTTGAATTTCTTCGCGATGCAGGCCTTCAAACCGCACTCCACCGCATATCCAATCAGGTAGTAGGCGCCGCTGAATTCTCCGGCCCTATAAAGCGCCCTTGCCTCCCGCATCCGAATGTTTGCAAGCTCCTGTAAGTCTTTGCGATTCATCGGGGCGATTATATGCAAGTAGAAACACCAACAGCGCAGCTGAAGCCGCGCTGTTGAGTACGAAAGTTTGGCGTAACTTACGCCCGGCTCAGATATGCCCCTTCAGCCGTATCCACGCGGATCTTCTCTCCTTCATTGATGAAAGGCGGGACCTGGACGACGAGTCCGGTTTCAAGCTTGGCCGGCTTGGTGACGGATGATGCGGTTGCCGACTTTAGGCCGGGCTCCGTCTCGACGACGGTGAGCTCGAC
>JAFAKX010000186.1 GCA_019234945.1 Silvibacterium sp. | reverse complement strand
GTGATGGACGCACGCTGGAGCAATCTGTACATGCATTTATTGTAAGGGCCGGGCGACTAGAACCAATAAGCCGGGCGGTAATATCCAGGAATGAAAGCAGCAGTTCTCGCTTCACCGGCTCCGATAACCTCTCTGCCCCTCAGCATCGAGGATGTAGCCAGGCCGGAGGCGACGTCCGGGCACGTTCTACTGAAGGTGCGTGCTTGCGGGGTGTGCCGAACCGATTTGCATATCACGGAAGGCGAACTGCCGCAGCGCCGACAGCATCTGATTCCCGGTCATCAAATTGTGGGGGACGTTATCGACGGCGCGACGGTTCATCTCCCGAAAGGAACGCGAGTGGGCGTGTCGTGGGTAGGCGGCGTCGATGGGACGTGTTCGTATTGCGCTCGAGGATTCGAGAACCTGTGCGATGCGCCGACGTTTACCGGCTACACGGTGAACGGCGGTTATGGAGAGTATGCCCTAGCGCGGGCCGATTTCGTTTTTCCGCTTCCTGAAACATTGGATGACCTGCATGCCGCGCCGCTGCTGTGCGCGGGAATCATCGGATTCCGCAGTCTGAGGGTAGCAGGGGTGGAGAAGGGAGACCGGGTCGGCCTCTTCGGATTCGGAGCGTCGGCCCACCTCGCGATTGCTGTGCTGCATGCCTGGAACTGTGAAGTGTACGTTTCGACCCGCGGCAAATCGCATCAGACGCTGGCAGAATCGCTCGGCGCAAAGTGGGTGGGCCGCGAGGTAGAGAAGCCGCCGGTGCCGTTGGATCGCGCAGTGACGTTCGCGCCCAGCGGCGATGTCGTAATCGCGGCTCTCGCGAGCCTGCGCAAAGGCGGCGTGGTGGCGATCAATGCCATTCATCTGGATCGGATACCGGAGTTTGATTACGACCGGCTCTTGTGGGGTGAGCGGCAGCTCCGCAGTGTGGCCAACATGACGCGCGACGATGCACGCGATTTTCTGCGAACAGCGGGCGAGATCGGACTGAAACCCAGGGTTACAACGTTTCCGCTGCATCAGGCGAACGAGGCGCTGATCGCAGTCAAGTCCGATTCGATAGATGGCGCGGCAGTGATCATACCCTGAAGCTATGAACATTGGGTTCGTCGGAATGGGCAAGATGGGCACAGGCATGGCGCGCAATCTGATCCGCGCGGGCCATCAGTTGACGGTGTACAACCGCACACACAAAAAGGCAGAAGCGCTGGCGGCAGACGGTGCACAGGTGGCGGACTCGCCGGCGGAGGCCGCCCGCAATGCGGAAGCCGTGTTTACAATGCTGTCCGACGATGCAGCAGTAGCGGAAGTGACATTCGGTGACGAAGGAATCGCGACCAAGTTAAAAGAGGGCGCGGCACACATCTCGAGCAGTACCATCAGCACGAGCTTTGCGCGTCATATGGCCGAGGAGCACGGCAAGCGCAAGCAGGTGCTAGTCAGCGCACCGGTGTTCGGGCGGCCCGAAGCGGCGGAAGCCAAGAGGCTGCTTGTGGTACCGGCCGGCGAGCCGAAGGCGGTAGAGCGACTCAGGCCTTTATTCGATGCCATCGGCCGGGAGACATTCGTGATCGGCACCGAACCGTGGCAAGCAAATGCGGCGAAACTTTGCGGCAACTTCATGATCGCAAGCGTGCTGGAATCGTTCGGCGAAGCGTTCGCGGTGATACGCAAGAGTGGCGTCGACCACCATATCTTCCACGCCGTAATGAAGGAGTTGTTTGGCTCGCCCGTATATGCGAACTACGGCGGTATTATTGCCGATGAGAAATTCGAGCCGGCTGGTTTCGCCCTAAGTCTCGGGTTTAAAGATGTGCGCCTGGCGATCGAAGCGGGCCAGGAAGCCGCGGCCCCCATGCCGTTTGCCAGCGTGCTGCGAGATCACCTCGTCTCGGCGATAGCGAACGGCCAGGAAGACATGGACTGGTCGAGCATTGCGCTGGTGTCAGCTCGCAATGCCGGACTCAAGGCCGACAAAGGCTAGCTCGAAAAGCGCGTAAGAACCCATTTTTGCTGAGCGGTGTCGTACGCAAAGGACACGCTGGCGTCAAATTCCTTGGGCGCAGGCCTTCCGCCGCAGCTCACGATGTGATCGAGATCGAGCTGCGCCGGATGAGCGCTTTGATCGGGCAGATCCAGCTTGTATTCGCAGGCCGGATTGTTGCGGTGCACGAAAACCATCCAGTTTACTGCGCGATTGTTGTAGCGGAGGAGGGTTGTCGCCTGTTCGGGATTCAGCGCCGGGACCGTAGGTTTACTTGTGCCGCAAGCCACAAGAAGCAAAGCGGACACAATTCCTCCAACCCTGGTAATTGTTCTCACAGAAGTTAGGATACGAATACCGCAAAAATGTGACGTCAGTTGTTATTCAAGCGGAAAAGTTTCAGGGCAACGGCGCGAAAGAATCCCCGCTTTCGAGCGTCGCGCAGGAACATATATTCCAGAGCACGAACGGAAGCGGGCGGCTGCCAGCCGGGATCGCGCTCCTTGCGGCGGGTGATGATTCCCGCCAGCGTTTCGCGTGGCCGCGTGCGGAAATCATCGAGCATGGCCGTCTGATGTACACAGGAAATGGTGCAGAACGGCGCACAGCCCTTGGGCTTCGCGCCTTCGCGAATCAGATCCTCGCGCGTGTAACGTTCGAGGGGAATGGCGGGGTAACCGCGCTGCTGCGAACAGTAGTGCACCAGACCTTCTTCGCAGACATACAGGAACCGTTCACCGGCCGGGCAATGCCACGGATTCGGCAGGCCACGGATGGTGTTGCGCTGGAAAGCGTCCAGGTGAGCGAAAGAGAAAAGACCGGTTCCCAGACCAAAGATGCGCTCGTAGACATTCATCTGGACAGGATTCAGCGGCTTTAGCTGGCCCCCGCCATCGTGCAAAATGCCGACGGTGCTGTTAAAGCCGAGCTGCCGGGCGCGCTCGGCGACTTTGAATGCATCCTCCGACTGGTTGATCCCGCTGCCCAGAACAGAATTAATGGTGACGTCGAAATCGGCGTATTGGGCAAGCCATTCGAGCTTGCGATCGAGGACTTTCAGGCTCTTTTTCGACACATCGTCGGGCAGAACGTTGTCGATGCTGATCTGCAGATAATCGAGGCCGGCAGCGTTGAGGCGTTTGATGCGATCCGGAACGAGGTAATAGCCGTTGGTGATGATGGTCGCAATGGCGTTGCGCTCGCGCACGCGCCGGATCAGCAGATCGAGATCGGGATGGAGGGTCGGTTCTCCGCCGCTAAAGGTGATGATGCTGGTTCCGAGTGCGCCCAGCTTGTCGATGCGGCGCAACATTTCGTCGGTCGGGACCGGGGGCGAATGCTTGTCGAATTCATTGCAATAAGTGCAAGCGAGATTACACCGGCGAATCGGGATAATCTGGGCGACGATCGGATGGTGCGGGGAGGCCATGGCGTGAGCGAACATACGCGCTTCGCGCCAGCGGCGTTGAATTCTGAGGAGGGCCCGCACATTAAAGAGACGCAAATGTCTGCGTATGGGATTCGTTTGACCATCTGATAAAACTGGACAACATGCGTTTCGGGTTAGTGGTTACGGCAGTGTTGGTTAGCGGAATGTCGATCGCCCAGACCAGGGACATCGCGGCCACGCCGGAGGCCCGAGCGGCCGACCTGGTTGCCCACATGACGCTTGAAGAGAAGGCGGCGCAGATGCAGGACAACGCGCCAGCGATTCCGCGCCTGGGAGTGCCGGCTTACAACTGGTGGAACGAGGCTTTGCATGGGGTGGCGCGCGCGGGTCTTGCGACGGTATTTCCACAAGCAATCGGGCTGGCGGCCACCTGGGATACGGAGCTGGAATACCGGATCGCGGACATCATCGCGACGGAAGCACGCGCCAAGTACAACGATGCGATCGCGCACGGCGATCACAGCCGCTACCACGGTCTGACCTTCTGGTCGCCGAACATCAATATCTTTCGCGATCCGCGCTGGGGGCGGGGGCAAGAGACCTATGGGGAAGATCCGTACCTGACCGGCAAAATGGCAAGCGAGTTCGTCCGCGGGATGCAGGGCGATGATTCACACTACCTGAAGACAATCGCGACGTCGAAGCACTTTGCCGTCCATAGCGGGCCGGAAGAATCGCGGCATCGGTTCGATGCACAGGTCAGCGGGCAGGTTCTGGACGATACCTATCTTCCGGCTTTCCGCACCACGGTCATGGATGCCGGGGCGCAGTCAGTAATGTGCGCGTACAACAGTTTGAACGGCGCTCCGGCCTGTGCAAGTGATTTCCTGCTGAAAGAGACACTGCGCGATAAGTGGGGCTTCAAAGGATACGTCGTCAGCGATTGCGGCGCCGTGGGAGATATTTACGAAGGGCATCATTTCGCCAATTCGATGGCGCAGGCTGCGGCGAAAGCAGTGAAGGCGGGAACGGATCTCGATTGCGGGAGAGAATACGTAATGCTGCCGGAAGCGGTGCGGAAGGGCTACATCAGCGAGGAGGAGATCAACCGATCAGTGGAGCGGCTGTTTGCCGCCCGCATCCGGCT
>JAFAKX010000129.1 GCA_019234945.1 Silvibacterium sp. | reverse complement strand
TGGCCGGAGAGGAGGCGAATCAGCGTGGACTTTCCGGCTCCATTGACGCCCACTAGAGCGATGCGATCGCCGCGGTCGATGGTGAAACTGACATCGTTGAGGACCTCTTTCGGGCCATAGCTTTTGTAGAGGCCGGAGACCTCGACGACGGTGCGGCCCGAGGGCGGCGGCTGTGGGAAGGTGAAGTGAATGACCTGCTCTTCGTTCGGGATTTCGATGCGCTCGATCTTTTCGAGCTCCTTGATGCGGCTCTGTACCTGCTTGGCCTTGGTGGCCTGGTAGCGGAAGCGGTTGATAAAGGCCTCGAGCTGCTCGATGCGCTCGCGCTGGTTGCGGTAGGCGGCTTCGATCTGTGCGCGGCGCTCGGCCTTCTGCTGGAGGTATTTCTCGTAGTTGCCGTGATAGACGTGCAGACCCTTGTTCCAGATCTCGATGATCTTATCGATGGTCACGTCGAGGAAGTAGCGGTCGTGGGAGATGAGAATGTACCCGTTGGGATAAGTTCGAAGGTATTCCTCGAGCCAGTTGCGGGTCTCGAGATCGAGGTGGTTCGTTGGCTCATCGAGCAAGAGCAGGCTGGGCTTTTGCAGCAGCAGTTTGGCGAGCGCGATGCGCATCTGCCATCCACCCGAAAATTCTTCGGTCCGCCGCCGCCAGTCCTCCTTTGAAAAGCCGAGGCCGGTCAGAACTGTGCCGACCTGCGCATCCAATGCGTAACCGTCGTGGGCACGGAATTTCGAGTCAATTTCGGAGTATCGGTCGGCAGCAGCGGCGTAGGCAGCGCTTTCGGGGTCAAGCTCAGCGAGCGATGCCGCTACCGTCTCTAGCTCCTTCTCGAGGCTGAGCAACTCGTCGAACACCGAAAGGCACTCATCGAAGACAGTGCGCCCGGATAGCGCGAGGCCGTCCTGCGGGAGATAGCCGATGCTCATGCCGCGGGTGCGCTGAATCTGGCCGTAGTCGAGCCCGTCCAGGCCGGCGAGAACCTTCATGAGCGTGGACTTGCCGGTGCCGTTAGCGCCGACAAGGGCGGTGCGTTCGCCGGGAGTAATCAGCCAGTTGGCGTTCTGGAAAAGGAGCTTCGGGCCAAATCGCTTGCCCGCCTCGGAGAGTTGCAGCATGTATCCATTTTATCCAGTTAGCCAACCTGCTGACCCGTTGATCGCCGACTCACTTGTTTCTTCACCGGCTTCGTTTCGACCACAGGACGCCGCGTTGCCGGCGCCTTGCGAGAAATTTTCAGCTCCTCCCAGTCTTTTTCGGTCTGGTCGGCGTAGGCATCGGCAAACTGGACGAGCGCGTCGGCAAAGTTTGGGCCGGTTCCGAGATAACCGGCCAGAACGCAGGCGTCTCCTGAGCGCGCGTGGCCGCGAGCGAGCAGCTCACCGCACATCTCGGCGTATTCGTTGAGACCCTCCCCGGCCAGGTCTTCGAGCTCGATGCTCGCCTTGTGGTCGTTGAGCTGGCGGACGAGGTAGTGGCGATTGGCTATGGTTGTCCAGCCAAGGAAGGGGTCTGACTGGAACTGCATGGCACGCTGTCCATTGACGACGCGCTGTCCCTGGTGAGGCGTGGTTGCGTCGGCACCAATGTAGGGAGCGTAACCCGAACTGGGCTGCTCCTTAATTTGCAGGAAGAGCGGATCCTCAGGGCCGTTGCCTTCGAAGTAAACGACGTAGTCGCGAAGTCCGACCGAGCCGGTGCCGACGACTTTGAAGGCCACATCGAGGGGGAAGTACTGTGCGAGGAAGTGGCGACGTTCGGGTTGGAGGGTCAGGTTGTATTCGGCGAGCGACGCCAGTACGGCGCGTCGCTGAGCCGCGTTCACTCGCGAGAGAAGAGGTGGCTGCTCCTTGAATCGTCGCTTCTCGACAGGGGCGTTTGCCGGTGTTGTGAGCTGATCGAGGTTGTGCTGCGGTGTAGCGCGTTCCGCTTTGAGCAGTGCCTTCGATACCGGGTTGATGCGCTGCAGGCGATGCACCTGATAGCGCGCGATCTCGATTACCGGCATCCGGGCGAATGTGTCGATGAACTTGCGGTATCGCTCCATGAAGGTGAGGACCGCTGACTCGCAGTCAGATTTCTTGATGGCGAGGAAGCGTCCGGCGAGGGTGAGGCTGGTGGCGAGACGCTTGAGGTCCCATTCGAATGGCGCTCGAATTGTTTCGTCGAAATCATTGATATCGAAGACAAGTCGGCCATCGGGCGCTGCGAAAGCGCCGAGGTTGCGGACGTGGGCGTCTCCGCAGATCTGGTTGACGATGCCGGTGTTGGGCAGCGTGGCGAGGTCGGCGGCCATGACGGGGACGGCTCCGCGAAAGTAGCCGAAGGGTGATTCGAGCATCCGCTCATACTTGAGCGTAGCCAACTGCGGGACTCGGCCGCGCATCGACTCCTGGAGGAGATCGATTGGGGCGCGGCGCCGGGCTTCCGGTTTCCACAGTGCGTGTTCCTGACGGGCAAGCTGTTTGCGGCGCGCTCGACCGAGGGCGCGGCGTTCCTGAGCGGTAGGGAAGTGACTCATTTTATCTCCGCGACGATACAATTTTCGCGCGCTCATGACAACCCTGCTCCAGGGTGGCTGCCTAAATCTGATTAGCGATAATGGCGAGAGCGTCCGCATTGAGGTCGGGCATCGCTCCCGGCTGCGACGCCACCCAACCACCCCATCGATTGCCGGCCTCGTTCATTTCGGCGAGGGATGCTCCGCGTAGCCACGCATCGACGAGACTCGCCGTAAAGGCGTCGCCTGCGCCGACCGTGTCAGCGACTTTGACGGGGACCCCGTGATGCCGGTGATGAGCATCGGGCGAGACCAGCAGGCTGCCGCTGCCGCCCATAGTAATAGCTACAAGTTTGAGGGGGTACTTCAGAAGTATCAAGCGAGCCGCCTCGAGCAGTTTGTTATCACTTGTTGCGGAGGGTTGCGGGATTTCGAGCATCGCAAGCACCTGCGGCACCTCAAGCTCATTGAGCTTGAATATGGTCGCGGAGGCAAGTGATGCCGCGATGGTATCCGCGTCGAAGAATGGGGCGCGCAGATTGACGTCGAAGACGCGCACGCAATCGGGACGGGTTGCGGCGAGGAATTCCCGGATTGTGGCACGGGAGACGGGATTGCGCTGACCGAGCGATCCGAAACAGATGGCGTCGGCAGACTCGGCGAGGGTTCGCCACACGGACGTCCATTGCATGTAATCCCATGCGGCGGGTTCGTGGATGATGTAGTGCGGTTCGCCGGTGCGAAACGCAACGCCGACGGTGCCAGTGGGCTGAGCGGGATCGGTCTGAACCCGAGAGATATCGACCGGGAACGCAGACAGCACTTCTTTGGCTGATGTACCCAGCGTGTCATTGCCGAGTCGCGAAGCAATTACACCCCGATTTCCGAGGCGGGCAGCCATGACGGTGAAGTTCGCTGGCGCGCCGCCTAGTCGATTACCGGTGGGCAACATGTCCCACAGCAGCTCTCCCAGTCCAACGATCACTTTGTTCATGTTTTGCCTCTCAAATTTGCGCCGCTCAGCATGGTAAACCAACAAAGGGTTCTAAAATCTCATCAAACCGGAGAATGGCTGGCGTAAAGCCGCGAGAGGAATCGCAAGTGGGTTATACAACCGGAACGGCAGTCCAGCCGCGCCGCTCTAAAGCGGTGCGGGTGATCGCGTGGCTTGCCTTCGTGGTATTTCTCTTCCTTGCTGCGGCTTTTGTAGTTGCTGGCATTTATTTTCGCCACGCCGAGCCAATTCTCAGAGCGCGGGTGATCGAGACGCTTTCGACGCGTTTCGACAGCCGGGTTGAACTAGCCAGCTTTGGCGTGTCGGTGTTTCACGGTTTCCAAGTTGAGGGAGTCGGGCTGAAGCTTTATCCAAGACAATTGGATATGCAGGAGCCGCTCTTTTCGGTTGACAAGTTCGCATTCCGGACCGGATGGCGCGATCTTTTCCGCACGCCGATGCATATCGGGCAAGTGCAGGTCAGGGGACTAGGCATCAACCTGCCGCCCAAGGATCAGCGGCGGAACATACCGAAACTCGATCAGGTAGAGTCGAAGCCGGGGAAGATTCGCGTTGTCGTCGGGGAGCTATTGATCGAAAATGCGACTCTGATTCTGGGCACGAACAAACCGGGGAAAAAGCCGTTGGATTTTGAGATCAGCAAGCTACGCATGACATCGGTCGGCGCGGGTCGGCCTATGAGGTTCCACGCCATCCTCAGGAATCCAAAGCCGGTCGGCAATATCGATTCAACGGGAGACTTCGGCCCATACAACACCGAAAGTCCCGCCGACACACCGGTACGCGGCAAGTACAGCTTCAGTCATGCAGACCTGGGTACGCTGAAGGGAATTGGCGGCATCCTGGCGTCCACCGGTGTGTACCAGGGCACGTTAGACAACATCACGGTGGACGGAGAGACCGATACCCCGGATTTCCGGCTGGATACGGCCAATTATCCGATGCCGCTGCACACGAGGTTTCACGCCATTGTGGACGGCACCAACGGCAACACGCGCCTGCTGCCGGTCGATGCCATGTTGGCCCGCTCGCACATCGTTGCCTCCGGTGAGGTGGTCAGGGCGCAGGGCATTCCCGGCCACGACATAACTCTGGACGTGACCGTCTCCCCGGCGCGGATCGACGACATCCTGAACCTCGGCGTCAAGACCAAGCCTCCGGTCATGACAGGAGACCTGGTGATGCATACCAAGTTTCATTTGCCGGCAGGCGGCGGTACAGTATTGGATCGGCTGCACCTGAAAGGAAGCTTCCAGATCACGAATGCGCATTTCACGAGTGAGAAGATCCAATCCAAGGTCGACGAATTGAGTCTCCGGGGACAGGGAAAACCGAAAGAGATCGAGGAGGAGCCGCACCCAAACGTCGCTTCGGCCATGAGTGGAGACTTCGAATTGGGCGCTCAAAAGATAACCATACCCAGCCTGCATTACGACGTGCCTGGCGCTGAGGTCGCTATGAGGGGCGTCTACACACTGGACGGTAGCCAATTCAATTTTCATGGGGTTGCGCGCATGCAGGCCAAGATCTCCGAGATGGTGACCGGATGGAAGTCCTGGACTCTGAAGCTGGCCGATCCGTTATTCATGAAACACGGAGCTGGAACCGAAGTTCCCATTGAAATCTCAGGAACGCGCTCGCAACCGCACTTTGGGGTCGAATTCGGCAAAATTTTCGGCCACAAGGACGAAGATAAGGACCAGAATGGCGGGGCTCCTGGTCAGGCACGGCCGCAGCCGTAGATTCGCCTGCGGTCCGCTGGGTTTATACTTCTGGAAAGAATGTCGAAACATGGTAGTTCTCCGGCCGCCGTGTCTGGCGGCAATTTCGTCTCCGCTCAAGCTGATCAGGTCCGCCCGCGAATCCGCTCGACAACCGTTCTTTGCGTGCGTCGCAACGGCAGTGTCGTGATGGCTGCGGACGGACAGGTGACTCTGGGTGAGTCGGTGATCAAACACTCGGCGCGCAAGATTCGCCGGCTTTACCAGGACAAGATCCTCGCGGGCTTTGCAGGATCGACCGCCGACGCGTTTTCGCTTTTCAGCCGCTTCGAAGGCAAGCTGGAGCAGTACGCGGGCAATCTGGGTCGAGCGGCGGTGGAGCTCGCCAAAGACTGGCGTACCGACAAGATGCTCCGCAATCTCGAGGCGCTGCTGATTGTGTCCGACCCGCATCAGACTTTTCTCATCAGCGGATCAGGTGATGTGATCGAGCCGGATGAGGGGATTGCCGCGATCGGCAGCGGCGGGTCCTACGCCCTGGCATCGGCGCGAGCCCTGATGGAGAACACCGACCTTCCGGCCCGCGCCATCGCCGAGAAATCACTGCGCATCGCGGGCGAAATCTGCATTTACACCAACGATCAGATCACAATTGAAGAGCTGCACGTATGAATGCGGCAGCACACTAATGCCCGCCCAAAAGGAGCAGGCAACGATGGCTATTTATCTACCCGGTACCGCTGAAGACCAGGAGCTCGCGCTTGAGGAGCTGACTCCGCGCGAAATCGTCGCCGAACTCGACAAGTATGTCGTCGGACAGAACGCTGCCAAGCGTGCTGTAGCGATCGCGCTGCGCAACCGCATGCGCAGGCAGAAGTTGCCGACCGACATCGCTGACGACATTATGCCGAAGAACATCATCATGATCGGCCCCACGGGCGTGGGCAAGACAGAGATTGCGAGGCGGCTGGCCAAGCTAACCAATTCACCGTTCCTGAAGGTTGAGGCCTCAAAGTTTACCGAAGTTGGATACGTCGGCCGTGATGTGGAGTCGATCGTCCGTGATCTGGTTGAAATCGCCATCGACATGGTGCGTGAAGAGAAGCTCGAAGAGGTGGAAGACAAGGCCGAGCTCAATGCGGAAGAGCGCCTGCTCGACCTGCTGCTTCCTCCTCCCACCGCAACGCCGACAACGTCAGCGTCCAGTCCCGTCTCGCATCAGGGACCGCAGGTCATTGAGGGCAATAAGCTCAGTTTTCCGGCTTCTGGCAGTGACTCCCATCAGCGGACGAGAGAGAAGCTTCGCCAGCAATTCCGTGAAGGCAAGCTGGACGACCGGACGGTGGAGATCGATGTGCGCGAGCGCAATACACCGTCATTCGAGATCATTTCGAACCAAGGCGTCGAGGAGATGGACATCAACCTGAAGGATGTCCTGCCGAATATCTTTGGCCAGCGCACCAAGAAGCGCAAGATGAAGGTTGCCGAAGCGTTCGAATATCTCGTGCAGGAGGAAGAGGGCAGGCTGATCGACATGGATCAGGTAACTCGCCTGGCCGTTGATCGCGTCGAGAACTCCGGCATAGTATTCCTGGACGAGATCGACAAGATTGCCGGCCGCGAAGGCGGGCATGGTCCGGACGTTTCCCGCGAGGGGGTGCAACGGGATATTCTGCCCATCGTCGAAGGAACGACGGTCAACACGCGCTATGGCATGGTGCGTACCGACTACATCTTGTTTATTGCGGCGGGCGCTTTCCACGTCTCAAAGCCCAGCGACCTGATTCCCGAGCTCCAGGGTCGCTTCCCGATCCGTGTGGAGCTGCAATCGCTGACCGTCGAGGACTTCATTCGTATTCTCACCGAGCCGAAATCGTCGCTGACCAAGCAGGCGATGGCACTGCTCGAAACCGAAGGACTGAAGCTTGAATTCACGCGCGAGGCCCTCGAAGAGATGGCCCAGTTCGCCTTCAAGGTGAACGAGACCACGGAGAACATCGGAGCGCGGCGGTTGCACACGATTATGGAACGGGTGCTGGATGAAATTAGCTTTCTCGCACCCGATCTAACCAAGGCTCAGCCGCAGAGCGAGGGTAACGTGCTGCAATTGGCTGCGGCGACGGATTTTGGGGCTACGGTTCCGCTGCCGATCAGCGAGAGGTCGACGGCAGAGGGTGGCGCGGAAAAAGTGGTGGTGATCGATCCGGAATATGTCCGCCAGATGGTGGCGAATATTGTGAAAGATCAGGATCTGTCGAAGTACATCCTGTAAACAGCCTTGGCAGTCTCTGGCCGCATTGGGAATCGGGTCTGACCGCAGCCTTACATCAGGTAGAGGGGCGTGCCCATCCGATCCAGTTCACCTCTGACCTTCGTCAGCCCGTACATATAGGTCTCGAACTCTTCGGCCAGGCGCGCGAAAAATGGCGCCTCGCTCTGGTATTCAAAGAGATTGAACTGCGAGACGATATAGTAGCTCTCTTTACCTGTGCGCACCATTTCGAGGAAGCTCGTGTCTCCCGCAAAGCGCGAGCGCTGCACAGCTTCGGGGAACATGCCCGTTGAAAACAGGGCGTAATCGCCAATATGCTTGCGGACCTTGCGCTCGGCGTCGAATGAGGGTGCAGTTCCGTTGACAGGGTCGGCGGCGGCTAACATCTTGCTCATTTCTTTCACCGCCCTGCCCTCGGCATCGCGGATGCAGTAGAGATTCTCGACTACGCAGAACTCAGTGAGCAGGTCGGCGACGTACGACGTGACCTCTCGGTCGTGGACGCCGAGATGCTCGGCGTAGCATTCAGAGACCGTGCGATGGAAGAGCTGGCGGAGCGCGTGTTCTTCGGGAATCATTCTTCCCTCCCGGGTGCTTTCAGGTCCTGGTTGCAGGGGCCCAATATGCTACTAGATGCTTAAGTTGTCGGCAAGGTCATCATCAATTTTTAATATCTGACACCTTGCTGACAAAAATTATGCAAAATGCAACTTCTGACAAGTCACCAGTTGGAGTATCCCTTAAATTTCCTAGCAGTCTGCGGCGTCAAGTGCGAAAGTTCCATGCTGCCGGCGTTACGTTCCGGAGTGAGGGAGATCAATCCGGATGTGACGGTGTTCGACGCTGTTCCGCTGGCGGGCTTCGTTGGAGCGTCTCTTTATTCGCAAAAAGTGGCGGCGAGGCTGTTGATGGTTCTCGGAAGCTTGTCGATTCTGCTGGCGGCCATCGGTCTTTACAGCGTAATGGCGTATTCGATCGCGTAGCGGACCCACGAGATCGGCATTCGCATCGCCCTCGGCGCGCGACCAGCCGATGTACTGGCAATGGTGGTGGGCCAAGGAATGCATCTGGCCGGAGCAGGTCTGGTTCTGGGAGCAGCCTTGGCGCTTGTTGTCACGCGGAGGCTCGCGGAGTTGTCATTCACGAACTCGGCGATGGGCAATGGTTCGAAATTGCTTCCCGGCAGTGCAGCCGATCCCCTGATTTATGCCGCGGCGGCATCGTTCCTGTGCGCGGTAGCGGGAGTTGCGGCTTTTATTCCCGCTAGACGCGCGGCCTCCATCGAACCGATGCAGGCGCTACGGATCGAATGAGAGAATCAGGCTAATTCGCCCCCGATTCACGCTGGGCGACAAGCGGGAGTGCTTTCGGTTGGCGCGCAAAAGGCGGGTGCCTGTAGATGATCAAGAGGTTGTTCCGCAATCGGAGCGGCTGATGGGCGGATTGTAGTTGAGGCTACCATGAGGTCGTTGGTAGTTGTAGTAATCGGTCCAGGGCTGGAGATGGGAGTCGCGTTGCGCCGAATCGGTCCAGTGTTTGGCGTAGGCCCATTCTCTGAGGGCGGTCTGGATGAAGCGTTCTGCTTTGCCGTTGGTTTGTGGCGAGTAGGGTTTGGTGCGGTAGTGGCGGATCGCGAGTTTACGACAGGCATGTCGGAACAGGTGGGAGCGGTAGCAGCTGCCGTTGTCGGTGAGCAGAGCGCGCACCGGGAAGCCGTGGCGGGCGAAGAACTGGCGCGCGTCTCCGAGTGTCGGTCCGCATGAACCCCGTGCCGGTCGAGGTTAAGGATCCGATCCCGTTTGCCGAAGATACGGTGCATCTCTCATATGACGGCGACTTTGCCCAACGATTCTGGCGTGTCCTTATGCATGCGACTGCGCAGTTTCAGCGCTCTTCTTCCGGCTTCATAGGCAAGATCAGTCCGGTGCACTTCTTCTGGGGCAGTTTTGATCTTGCCGTTACGCGCTTTTCGGGGCGGCGCGCGCCGGCGCGACCGGGAGCCGACCGGATTACGCGCGAAGCGTACTCGCATGAGGTGATCAGCGTGGGCTTCTGGCCCGGCAATGGCGGATTCGGAGATGCCGCATTCTACTGTTATGCAGCGCCGGTTCCCGAAGGACTTGCGGCAAGGAAGGTGCGGCCCGCCGCGGCGTATTGGGATACGGACTTGGGCGAGTTCATCTTGAGATACGACGACTTGCGGCGTGAGTCCTCCCCGGATGGCGCGCTTTTGGATTTTCTGGCCAGCACTTACGAAGCGGCAACGGATGTGGCCAAATGGGATCGGGCAGCCTTGGAACGGTGAAAGATCCTGCCACGATTTCCGTTCTGCTGCTTCGCCTGATCGAAAACTCCGGTTCCCAGCCTGCACGGCATGGGCGAGGTGGGATATCCTTCCAATATCGACACCGTCCGATGGAGGGCCTGATGAGCGACTTTTCCCTGCGCGACCCCGGAACACTGGGGGCCATCGCAGCGATCGCTTTCTGCCTGGGCGGTTATCTGACGTATCGTGCGCTTCGTAAACAGCCCTCAGAAGAAGAGCTGGAACGGCTTCGCCGGCAGGAACTGGTGCAGACGGGGCGTATTCTCGACGGGACCATCCTCGATATTTCGGATGTGGGACCGCATGAGTGCGGGCGTCCGAACGGCATGCAACTGATTCTCTACAAGTACGAGGTCGCCGGCGTTTGCTATGAGTGCTCGCAGGATGTGACCAACCTGCGCGAGTACGTGAACATCTACGACTTGCGGCTGGGTTTTCCCTGCTCGGTGCGATACGATCCGCATCGGCCGATCAACAGCATCGTCGTGGCGGAAGGATGGAGCGGGCTGCGCGATACCGCGAATTCCGTTCCCATACGCCGCAATGCGCGCGGCTCGCGGGCTGCGGTGCCTTACCTCGAGAATTAAGAACAGTCGCTGCGATACACTGAAATCATGCATGTGCATGCAGCCCCAACCGCGACGATGCAGAGGGTACTGCGCCTTTCACTGCTTGCAACATTAGGCTATGTAGTTCTCACTCTGCTGGCTGGGTTGCGAGCACACTCGCTGGCGCTGGTTTCTGAGGCTGGCCACAACGCCTCGGATGCGCTGGCGCTGCTGCTTTCGTTTGTAGCGGTGCACTTTCAGGCGCGTCCGGCAACTGACCAGAAGACCTTCGGCTACCATCGCGCAGGCGTGCTCGCGGCATTTCTGAACGCGTTGACCCTGATCGGCATCAGTATCTGGATCGGCTACGAGGCCGTTCGCCGCTTCGCCGAGCCAGTGCACGTCCAGCCGGGGCTCATGATGCTGGTGGCCGCAGCCGGCGTGGTGATGAACGGCGTGATCGCCGCGATGCTGTGGAGATGCAGCCAGGACGTGAACCTGCGCAGTGCCTTCATTCACATGCTAGGTGATACGTTGTCTACCGCGGCTGTGATTCTGGGCGGTCTTGCCATCCTGTTTACGGGCATGACCTGGATTGATCCAGCGCTTTCCCTGGCCATTGCGCTGCTGATTCTGTGGTCGTCGGTTGGCATTGTGAAGGAAACGCTAAACATCCTGCTGGAAGGAACTCCTCGCGGGCTCACGCTGAACCAGATCCGTTTGACTCTTGAGGAGATCGCGGGAGTTGAGGATGTTCACGATCTGCATGTCTGGAGCCTCGGGTCGCAGACGCATGCTCTAGCCAGTCATGTGACCATTGCGGATATTCCCCCCTCTGAGAGCGCGCGCATTCTCGAGGAAATCAACGGCAGGCTGAGCCGGAAGTTCCATATTCACCACACCACAATCCAATTCGAGCATGTGGAATGCGAGGTGGCGCACGGCTGCGTGATAGGTGTGGAAGAGGTTAGCGCGCACGGGCATCACCATGGTCATGACCAAAGCCATAGCCATTAAGGCTGTTCGATCGGCTTGTCTGGCTGTGCGTTATAGATTTCTTCGACGCGCGTCAGCGTATCGATCTCTTCGACCGGCTTGTCGTCCCGGATGCTGAGAATCCGCGGAAAGCGCAGTGCGAAACCGCTCTTGTGGCGGTCCGAGCGCATGATGTTGTTGAAGGCGACCTCGAGTACTTTTAGAGGCTCGACAGTGCGGAAGCCCCCGAAATCCTCGATGGTGTGCTGCTGGAAGAAGCGGGTGAGCTCAGAGATTTCCGCATCGGTCAGTCCTGAATAGGCCTTACCGACATTCTTCAGTCCGTCTCCGTCGCGAACCGCGAAGGTGTAGTCGCTTAAGACACCAGCACGCTTGCCATGACCGAACTCGACCCCCGTGACCACGACGTCGAGCGTAGCCAGCCCGCGTTTCAGCTTTAGCCAGGCCAGCCCACGACGGCCCGGCTGGTAGGTGCTGGCCAATGCTTTCACCATGACGCCTTCGTTTCCGCGCTCGCGGGCCTCGTCGTAGGCTCGGTCAAGCTGCTCGGCGGTGCGCAGGTGGGTGGCGGGAGCGAGGACGAGACGGGGAAAATCACTCTGCGGTTCGCTTTCGGAAAATAATACTGCCTGTCCGCGGCTCCCGGAAGTGCGGGCGATTCCGCCATGCTTAGCGATAAACGCCTCCAGACGCTGCCGGCGTTCGGCGAGCGCCAGATCGTGCAGAAGATCGCCGCTCAGGTAGACCGCATCGAAGGCCATGAAGATGACGGGGATTTGTTTCTGCATCTCGGCGGTCACCCGTTTTCGGCCGATCCGCTGCTGGAGCGCTGTGAAGGGAAGAGCGCGAGCTTCGACCGGATTCCAGGCGAGGATCTCGCCATCGAGGATTGCTGGCTCGGACATCGCTGCGAAGGCGTCGATTAATTCCGGGAAGGTTTCGCCGAGATCTTGCCGGCTGCGGGAAAACAGTCCCACGCGTCGGGGCTGCGTCGGGTCACCGCAGTGAAGCTGCGCGCGAATTCCGTCATATTTGTCCTCGATAAGGGCTTTTGCTAGAGGAGGTGGGTCCGCAGCGGGTTCGGCGTGTTCCTCCGCGGCGACTTCTTCGGCGAAACGCTTCATCGCTTCGTCGACGCTGGCCACTGGGCTAGCGAGCATGACGCCGAGCGGATGAAAGAGCCTCATCCGTGCCGCGGAAAGGGTATTGGTGGCGGCCATGGCGACCACTTCGGGCAGGCTACCGGCCAGCATGGCAGCGTGACGAACGGCATCGGGGGTGGCATTCCAGGCAGTGGCAATGCCCTCCTCGACCAGGCTCTGCTTTACGCCGATTCGCATACCGCCGAGCATCAGCTTGAGAATGTATTTCGCTTCGACCGGCTGAGCACGTCGTAGAAGATGCAGTATGATGGGGAGCTTCGCTGCGGGTGCTCGTGCTGCTGCAATTGCGTCGAATGAATCTTCGAGGTTCTTGAGAGTGAGCTCGGGCGGGGTGTCTCTACGGCTGGCGAGCAGGTCTTCGGCAGCGGCGCCGAGGTCGCCATGGCGACGATACGCGGCATGCATGGCCGTCCGGTCGGCTCCGCTGACTTCAGCGACTGCACGACTCAGGAGCGATCCGCCGGTATTGAGAGCGCGGCGGTCAGTTTCGGCAAAGGGGGTTCCGGCAAGGTAAAGCGCCGCGCGGCCGGCGTCATCCACGGAGAGGCCGCGCAGGTATTCGGCGATGAGGGCGCGCTTTTCCAGCTTCTTTGGTGTGGCGGTGAGCTTATCGCAGAGCTCGGCAAATTGGAGAAGAAGGGCGCCGTACATTCAGAACAAGTCTAGACTGACCTATAGATTGGATGCCCGGCTCAGCCTTTTCCCTGTTTCGGGCATCCAAATGGAGGTACACTTAGCACAATGCGGGTTACGCCTACCTTCGGCGCACTTCTCTAGCGGCTCCGCCGCACAAGCCCGCTTTTCGCCTGTTTCCCAATTCAACTTTGCAAAATTCGCGCGATTGCGCCGTGAGAAAGAACTATGTTTGAGCGTCTGGAACAAACCGAAGCCCGATACGAATCGCTGGGCCAGCAATTGGCCGATCCCGAGATCCTCTCCGACCAGCAGAAGTATCAGAAGATCACGAAACAGCATCGTGACCTCGGGCCTGTGGTTGAGAAATATCGGGAGTACAAGCAGATTACTCAGGGGATTGCCGATGCCAAGGCAATGATGCAGGAGAGCGATCCTGAACTGCGCGCCATGGCTCAGGAGGAACTTCTCACCCTCGAAGAGCGCGCGCCAACGATCGAAGAGGATCTTAAAATCCTGCTGCTGCCCAAGGACCCAAACGACGAGAAAAACGTCATCATCGAAATCCGTGCAGGGACGGGCGGCGATGAGGCGTCCTTGTTCGCCGCCGAGATCTTCCGGATGTACTCGCGCTTCGCCGAGCAACATCGCTGGAAGGTGGAGGTGCTGTCTAGCTCGGAGTCATCTGTTGGCGGATTGAAGGAAATCATCGCGATCATCGAAGGCGATCGAGTGTACTCGCAGATGAAATACGAGAGCGGCGTGCATCGCGTCCAGCGCGTGCCGGCTACGGAGACCCAGGGACGCGTGCATACGTCCGCAGTAACGGTAGCCGTGCTGCCCGAGGCCGAGGAGGTTGACGTCAAGATTGAGGCCAAGGACATACGTATCGACACGTTCTGCTCGTCCGGTCCTGGAGGACAGTCGGTGAATACGACGTACTCCGCCGTCCGCATCACGCACCTGCCGACCAACACGGTGGTGAGCTGCCAGGACGAGAAGTCGCAGATCAAGAATCGTGAGAAGGCGATGCGTGTTCTCCGCGCGCGGCTTTACGAAGTCGAAATGGAGAAGCAACAGGAAGCTCTGGCGAAAGAGCGGAAACAGCAGGTGGGTTCGGGCGACCGCAGCGAGAAGATCCGGACCTACAATTTCCCGCAGAACCGGCTTACCGATCATCGCATCGGGCTGACGATTCATCAGCTCTCTGAAGTGATGGAAGGCAGGCTGCAGCCGGTCGTGGACGCGCTAACAGCTCATTACAACGCGGAACGCCTGAAGGGCGAAGCCGAGGCCGCGTAGCGGCAAATGGCCAAACCGGATTCGATTGCTAGCGCGCTAGCTCGCGGATCGGTGCAGCTTCGCGCTTTGCAAACAGGGCGGCGTGACGCTGAGCTTCTACTGATGCAAGTTATGGGCTGCGATCGGGCCTATCTCCTGACGCACCCTGAGGCGGAGCTCACCCCAGAACAGGCGGCGGCTTACGAGAACTGGATTGCCCGTCGTAGCCGAAACGAGCCTGTGCAGTACATCACCGGCGAGCAGGAATTCTTCGGGCTGAAGCTCGGCGTGACGCCGGCCGTACTTATCCCACGTCCTGAGACCGAACATCTGGTGGAGGCGGCGCTCACGCGAGCGGATCACAGCACAGGCCTCAAGATTGCAGATGTTGGAACTGGCTCCGGCGCGATTGCGGTGGCCCTCGCCAACGCTCTGCCAAGAGCCCAGGTTACAGCATTGGATATCTCACCGGCGGCTCTGGCTGTCGCACGGGAGAACGCCGAGAGACATGGCGTGGCTGAGCGGATTGAGTTTGTTGAGTCAGATCTACTTGAAGCGGTTGCTGGTGAGAGTTTTGATCTGATCGTGTCGAATCCGCCGTATGTCGCCGAATGTGAGGTGCTGGAGTTACAGGTCAGGGATTTTGAGCCGTGGATTGCGCTTTATGGCGGCGTCGAGGGTTTGGACGTGTACCGGCGACTGGTTCCGATTGCGCATAAGGCTCTGAAATCGCGTGGTTGGCTGCTGATGGAGATGGGTCATGACCAGCGCGATGCCTTGGCGGAGATGCTGGCAAGTTGGAGTAAGCTGAGCTTCATAAATGACCTGCAAGGGATTCCGCGCGTGGCGTGCGCGCAAAGGCACAACGGGTGAGTGATCAACCGCCTCGAGCGAAGCCCTTTTCGCGCTGCAATTCCCGGTACGCCTCGCTTTTCGAGATGCCCCGCTCGCGAGCGATTCTCTTAAGGGCGCCCATCTCGTCCAGCCCGTCGGTTTCTTGCAGCTGGTGGATGCGCTCCTGTACGCTCATCGCGCCCGAGGTGCCTTCCCCACTTTGCGGCAGTGCCTCGACGAGGAGAACCATCTCTCCTCGAACCCGGTCGCGATTGGCCAAGGATGTACGCACCTCCGCAACGCTGCCGCGCAGGAACTCCTCATGTATCTTGGTCAGTTCGCGGGCAACGACAACGTTGCAATGTGCACCCCAGATTCGCTCGATGTCGCTGAGCGTTTCAAGAATGCGGTGCGGAGCTTCGTAGAACATTAGTGTTGTCGGCTGGCTAATGCCAGCCTTGATCTTTTCGAGATCGCTTCGCCGTGCGGTGATCTTCGGTGGCAGGAACCCCAGAAAGGCAAAGCGCCCAGTGTCGAGGCCGGACGTAACAAGCGCAGCGAGGGCCGCATTCGCTCCCGGGACAGGGACAACGGAAATCTCGGCTTTAATCGCAGCCCTGGTCAGGAACATGCCCGGATCGGAAATGCCCGGCATACCTGCGTCGGAGACAACGGCAATGCGCTCCCCGGCAAGCAGATCCGCAATCAACTCAGAGGTGCGGCCTGCTTCATTGTGCTCGTGCAGGCTTACGGTGGGCGTGGAGATTCCGAAGTGGTTTAAGAGCTTCTGTGTCTGCCGGGTGTCTTCGCAGGCGATGCGGTCAACAGACTTCAGCACGCGAAGAGCCCGAAGCGTAATGTCCTCGAGGTTGCCGATCGGAGTGGCAACGAGATAGAGGCCTGGAGCCAGAAACGGTTGCTGCGCGGCGGGGTCTTCCTCGCTGGGCATGGGTCGCGTCTAGGTTTCTCGCTGGAAGCGACGATGTTCGGCGAGCAGGCCCATGCTGTTGCTGAGGTTCTGCCAGGTCACGATGCCGACCACGCGTCCGTTGACGGCCACAGGCACCAGCGCCATGCGCCCGCCTGCGATGCGGCGGATCATGAGGCCGAGCGAGTCCTCTGGTTTGGCCACCTGGAAGTTCCGAGCCATCACCGACTGTACGTAGCCATTTCCGTCGCTGCGCAGCGCCGCCAAAATGCTTTGCTTCGATACCACTCCGACTAAATTGGCTCCGCGCACAACCGGGAACTCATCCTGCAGGCTGTGGATTGCTTTGTAGAGGGCGTCGGATAACGTATCAGACGGCGACAGCGTCGAGAATTCGGTGAGCATTACGTCGCGCATGAGAACAGTCTCGACGACGGATTGGAACATGACCCCTTGATCCTCGAGTTGTGCGCCGACGAAAATGAAGAATCCTCCCATGATGAGCCACGGACTGACGGCTGCTGAAATACCACCCGGCAGCGCGAGTAGCCCAAGCCCGGCGACCATGGCGAGTAGTCCAAAGCCCTGGCTGAGTCCGGAGACGGCGCGAGTAGCCTGTGCTGCACCCCGCGTCCGGGACATGGCGCCTCGCAGAATGCGTCCGGCGTCAAGCGGATAGGCTGGCAGAAGGTTAAGTACGCCGAGCAGGACGCTGAGCCAGATGGTTGAGCGGATCAGGTGAGTGGGGGTGATGAATGGGTGAGCGGCGATCGGCACACCGGGTGCCGCGGTGACTACGATCCCCGTCATGATCGCTGCGAAGAGAAGGCTGGTGACTGGGCCGGCTAATGCCAGGATAATTTGCACAGGGCCTTCCATCGCACGCTCCGCACTTTCCGGCGTTGCGTAGGAGAAGAGTCCGCCGATCGGCAGGAGCAGAATGCTGCGGATCTGGAGATCCTGGTAAGCGGCAGTGATGAGGCGGGCCACTTCGCGCACGAAGACAGCAAGGAACAGCAGGAGCCAGAGCATCATTCCGCGCCAGGCGGGCAGGCCGGCTACGCCGGTCGAGAGCAGGCAGAAGCCGAGCAGAAGTAGGAAGAACGTGTGGATGCGCAGGTCCACACCAAACCATCGCCCCAGCGGAAATGACCAGCCTCGCATCCTGTATTCTCTCCGTGCTTCGTTGCCTGCAATCTATTGTAGTGTGTGCAGAGCTTTGGGCTGTCGGGAATGAGGTGGGATGCGGATCATAGCTGGACAATACCGTTCACGCGTGCTTGCCGCGCCCGCCGGGCACAAAACGCGGCCCACGAGTGATCGGCTGCGTGAGACGCTGTTCAATGTCCTCGCGCCGCGCGTCGAAGGGGCGGTTTTCGTCGACCTGTACGCCGGATCGGGGGCGGTTGGGATTGAGGCGCTCAGCAGGGGTGCCCGTGAGGCAATCTTCGTCGAACAGGCACAGCCGGCACTCCGGGCGATCCGAGCGAACCTGGCTGCTCTAGGTATTCGTGGCGGTTATGCATTGGAGGCCTCCGGGGTTGGAGCGGCGCTGAGGCGGTTGGCATCGACAGATCGGGTGGCAGATATCGTTTTCCTTGATCCTCCATACGAGCAGACGAACGAATACGAGGCCGCACTCCGGGCACTCGGCGGGGAATGCTCGAGTTTGCTTGCGGAGGGGGCCATTGCGGTGGCCGAGCACGCAAAAAAGAACGATCTCGAAGATCAATATGGAGACCTAGCCCGTTATCGGGTGCTGAAGCAGGGGGATGCGGCCCTTAGTTTCTACTCGGCCTCACCTGGCTGACCCGAATCAAATACGCGCGCGCCTGTTCGCAGGTTGATCCTGAAGGGAACGTCGCGACCGGCAATCAGGTCCCAGCCGATACCCTCAAGGTGATCGCCGTTGATGTGGGTAATCTCGATGCCTTCTGATGAGAGCCGTCCTGTCTGCCAGGCTTTGCCAGCCGCGCCCCAAGCGAGAAGAGAATGATGCCCTACAAAGATGAGCAAGCCGTGCGCTCGGAGCACTCGCACCAGCAGAACTGGCCGATACTCAATGTGCTCGAACTGCCTGGGCTGGCTGGTGTTCACAACATACGCATACCCGCCGGCGACGGCGCAGAGCCAGTCAGGATCGGGGCAGCTCCATAAACCGGTAGGTGCGGTCGGATCGGAAAAACCCAAGGCAAAGGTTGCGAGAAACGGTTCCGTGTCGGCGGGGTGGACCATGACCTCCAGTGCGCCGCGTTCGATGTCTTCGGCCTGTTTCGGATAAAGGAATTGCCGGTTCGGCAGAATCAACGGACGCCGGGGAAGGATCTCAGCCGACCAGCAGTGGGGGAAATTCAGGTTTATCTGGGTAGAACTCATTGGTCTGGCTTAGAAGGGGCAGGCTTGAAATTGAGAATCCATTGAAGCTGTTCCGGCGTATCGGGGACAACGCAGCCGCGCGCATGCTCGATTAGGCCAATCGCTTCGGCAGGCTCAATTCCAACTTGGATCAGGATTGCAGCAATTAGGACAGTCGACCGACCGATGCAGCCACAGCAATGGGCTCCGATGCGCTTGCCCGCCTTGGCGAGCTGAGCTAGTTGCATCGCCAGACGGCGAAAGCTCTCTTCGTAAGTTGGAGTCGTGCGGTCGGAAATGGGGTACGAGATGAATTGCAGCCCGATGCTTTCCGCCAAGACGGCCTCGTCTCGGAGGCCCAAATCTGCTGCCTCGTCCGGCGTCAACAGAGAGATCAGTACATCGATACCACCGCGCTTCAGGTTCGCGAGATCGTCTTCCAGCCAATCGTCCCCGCGAGGGCGCGCGACAATCGCCAGTCGCCGGAGGTCGTCATGCCGAATCCAGTAAATGTCCTTCATCAATCCGCCAGGAATTGCTCGATCCGCTCACGCACACTTGCCACATGGACCGGCAGATCAAGCCGGCTACCCTCCTCGATGATTGGGATGAGCTTGTCGAACTCTGGCCCGGAATGCGCGCCGGTTAGGGCAATGCGTACCGGATGGAATAGCTCTTTACCCTTCGCGCCGGTCTCAGCCTTAATCTCGTTCATCCAGGACTTGAACTGCTCCGGGCTTACCGGTTCTAACGTGGTCAGGGCGCGTGCGGCGAACACTGCGAGCACCTTCTGCGCCGATTCGGTCGCGAGCAAAGCCGCGTTCTCCGCATCACGGCGTGCTGAATCGGGGTCGAAGCGAAAGATAAACGTGGCCTTCGAAGGCAGCTGGTCGAGCTGGTCGAGGGCGGGAAGAAAGAGCGTGATTAGCTTCTCGACCCAACCTAGAGTCTCCGCGTCTGTCTGCCGCGCGAGCAAGCCAGCTGTTTCAAAATAAGGCGCGGCGAGTGCGATGAGCCGGAGAGGCTCGCACTGCTTCAGATAGTGGCGGTTCAACCAATGCAGCTTCGCCCAATCGAAGACTGCCGGTGACGCGGTAACTCGCTCAAGCCTGAATTCATGGGTCAGTTCTTCGAGGGTGAAGGTTTCGCGCGTGCCGCCTTCGGCGCCCCAGCCTAGCAGTGCCAGATAGTTCACGAGCGCTTCGGGCAGAATTCCCATCTCGCGAAAGCTGGCGACGGAGGTGGCTCCGTGGCGTTTCGACAGGCGCTCGCGGTCGCTGCCCAGAATCGTCGAGAGATGAACGAACTTGGGCACCGGCCATCCGAATGCCTCGTAGATTGCCACCTGCTTGGGGGTGTTCGAGATATGATCGTCGCCGCGAATTACATGCGTGATCTCCATGAGCGCATCGTCCACCGTGACCACGTAGTTATAGACAGGCACTCCCGAGGACCGGACCAGGATTGGGTCGCTGACGGTCTCGCTCGCGAACTCGACATCGCCGCGGACAATATCGTGGAAGCGCAGAGGACGGTCGGGGATGCGCAGCCGGACTGCGAAGGACTCTTGGGCGTTGGCCCGCGCATCGGAATCTGCAGGCGCGATGCTTCGGCATTTCCCGGAGTAAACCTGAGGTCGGTGCTCGGCTACTGCGCGGAGCCGCTCAGCTTCCAATTCCTCCGAAGTGCAGAAGCACCGATAGGCCTTATGCTCCCGGAGGAGACGATCGGTGTGCTCCCGGTAAATCTCCAAACGTTCTGATTGCCGGTATGGCGCGTGCGGACCTTCCACTCCTGGGCCCTCATCCCAGTTCAGGCCGAGCCACTTCAGGTCCTCGATCAGCTGCGCTTCGTGGCGGGCTTCACTGCGGTCGAGGTCTGTGTCTTCGATGCGGAGAAGAGACTCCCCGCCAGTGTGCCGGGCAAAGAGCCAGTTGTAGAGCGCGGTACGGGCATTGCCGACGTGCAGCAAGCCGGTTGGCGACGGCGCGAACCGGACGCGGGGTTTTCGAGCATGCATGACTCTCTTGAGATTATCAAGATGCGGCAGTTGCGGATGCGGCAGTTGCGCGGCGTACTGGAGACTATCTGAAGTGTTCCCAGCCACCGGGCTCAAGAGCCTGTGTCTGCCCATTCCGCTCCCGCAGCACAATTCGTGGGCGCCTTGGACCGCGCGGCTTCATCTGACCGACCGGATGTATTCTGACTCCGGCGATTTTGCGAGGAAGGGAATTGCGCTTTGGCGCGGTGAAGAGCAGTTCGTAATCTTCTCCGCCATGTAGTGCGAGGCCGAGGGCCGAAGGAACCCATCCGTCTTGTTCAGCCTGTGTGGCGAGCGCATGGACCGGAATTGCAGCAGCATCCAGTTCCGCCGCAAGCCCTGACTCTTCGCATACGTGAAGCAGATCGGTAGAGAGGCCATCACTGACGTCGATGGCGGCATGGGCCATCCGGGTTGATGCCAGCTTCAGGCCCACCCCCACCCGCGGTTCTGGATAGAGATGGGGATGGTTTTTCTGCGCCGTTGTAAGCTTGGTGAATTGCTCCGGTCGTCGGCTCAAAGCTATGAGTTCGGCCGCGGCGCCCCCAAGGTCGCCTGTGACGTAGATAATGTCTCCGGCACGAGCGTCCGAGCGCAGCAGGCCGCGCCCGCGCTTTGCCGAGCCAAGCAGTACGATATCGGCCGATACCATCGCTGCGCTCTTTCGTCCGTGACAGTCGAACTCAGGCGATTGTGCCGTGTCGCCGCCTGCCAAAGGCACTTTGTGCCGTGCGGCGAGTGCCAGGAGTCCCTCCAAAAAGCGGACGACCCAGCTCCTTTGCTGCCCGGATAATTTGAGCTCTGCCGGGATCGCAAGCGAAAGAAATGCTGCAAGAGGCCGTGCTCCCATCGCCGCGACGTCGCTCAAGCCGCGTGCCAGACAGCGGTGCCCAACGGATTCCGGGGGATGCCAGTCGCGCCGAAAATGCACCTGCTCAAGGGAGAGGTCAGTCGTAATCACGATTTCCTCTCCTGCCCGAGGGAGCAGAACGGCGCAGTCGTCGCCAATCCCCAATCGAACTGCGCTTTTGACGCGCCCTGTCGTGTTGGCCTGATCGCGAATGGCGGCTACCAGAGCCCGCTCACCAATAAGGCCTTGACGCGAAAGACTTGAATCACGATCCCGAGGAGTACAGAGTTTCATTGCGAGGGCCTTAGCATAACCCAAACGCGATGATTCAGGCGGGCGATGTACAGGACAGAATGAAACGAAATTGGTGCAAAAGATTCGCGCCAAGCGAGAAATGAGCAATCCGGACGGTAAGACCCTTTTTGCGGTTGACCCTTGAGCTGCAAGCTGTTAGCTTCATCGAAAGATCAACAAATTTCAATAATGATGTCTTTTTTGGATCTCATTGATCCTGCTCAAGACTTTCTGCTCATCCAAGTGTTTGCAGGTGCAGTGATAGAAAAGACTTTTGCAGATTGGGTGGATGCGTAAACGGTACTACATCATTTTTGTTGCTCGGGAAGAAGACGGACGGCTCAGAAAGATTCCCGTCCCTTTTCACTATGCTTACGTCTTCGTCGCGGCCGCGGCGGTAGGGGCGTTCACCATTGCGGGAATGGCCGGTTCGTACAGCCGGATGCTGCTAAAGACCGCCAGCTTCAACCAGGTACGGTCGCAACGCGAGGCCCTGCAGAAGGACTACAAGCACCTAGAGCAAGTTGCTCAGGAGAAAGAAGTTCAGGCCGCATCGCTAGGATCACTCGCCAGCGAAGTGACGGCGCTGTACGGCCTCAAGCACAACAAGGTCACCAAGGGAGCCGCAAGCGTAAATGCTGTTGCGGTTCCGGTGGATGCGGCCAGCACATTTACCGATGAGGCCTACGCGGAGTCTTTCGATCAGCTCTCTTCTTTGCGCAATACAGCTCTGTCGGGTCGGCTCACTCGCGCCTTCGATGGGGGTCTGAATCCTTTGAATGGTGAGAGTTGGCTGAGTATGGCTGATGCACCTTCACTTTGGCCTGTGGTCGGCCCGATCACCAGCTCCTTTGGTGAACGGATGGATCCTTTCAATGGAGAAGGTGCTTTTCATGCCGGGATCGACATTTCAAGCAGTTTCGGGGAGGCGGTTCGCGCCACGGCGGATGGGGTTGTGCTGACGGCTGGGCTCGCCAGCGGTTATGGCCGGGAGATCGTAATAGACCATGGTCACGGGGTACAGACCCTTTACGGGCATCTGTCAGGGTTTGCCACCAGCACGGGGCAGGAAGTCAAGAGGGGCCAAGTCATTGGATATGTTGGAACAAGCGGGCGGAGTACAGGGCCACATCTTCACTACGAGGTCCGGATCCGCAATACCCCGGTGAATCCGCACAAGTATCTGCACGAGACGATGAATCAGCTGGCGAGTACCGAGACTTCCTCGACGAAGGTCGGGAACTAGATCTGGTTCCGTCTTCAGACATCCTTTTTTCGTACATCTGATCCAACATTAACTTCGCTGCCAGGCAACACATGGGCCGAAGGGTGCAATCTCAGAGGAGGTTTGAGATCCCCCCTTTTCCGAGGCCCAGTATGCGAAGAGTCCATTTTTTCCATCGCGGTACTCGCTCTGCTATCGCGTTAGCCTTCGCGCTCTCCGTTCTCCCGTGCTCGAAATCTTTTGCTGCTACGGATTGGACTCCAATTCAAACCGCACTGGGCGCGAATGGAGTCGAAATGCCGGGTAGCGTGTTGCGCTTTGAGTTGGTCAGGCAGGATCTGACCATTACCATTAACGGAACAAAGCTACCAGCCAACGAAGTGGCTGAGGTGGCCAACGGATACCTCGGTTTCAAGGAAGTTCATGGTTCAGGGTCATTCTTTGTGGATGGTTCGTTGCCCGCACTTGAAGGCGAGGTCACCGCACTTCAATTGTAAGCGTCCGGTCTGACCAGGTCGCATGAATGGAGGAGTGTTCTGTCCACTACTTTATCTATGGAGACTTCGCGGATTGATTCTGTCCATTAGGCGGCACGGAGCGGGCTCAGAGGGGGCGCCAAACTGGCATCAGATGACTTTC
>JAFAKX010000169.1 GCA_019234945.1 Silvibacterium sp. | reverse complement strand
TCCCCGCGAATTCGGCGTGCATTCGAGCGTCGCACACACCGGATCGCGCGGATATGCCAGCACCCGCTGCGTCACCGGCATTGGATCGAGTGCCGGATGAAGCGCGTCCGTGACCTGCACCTCCAGAATCTGGTTCGAATCCTGAGTATCTCGACCGTGATCCGCGTCAGCTCACCCAACACCGGTGAATTCTCGAATCGCCGCTCGACCGTGATCTGCGCGGGCTGCGGCAGCGTTGCCGCTTCGACGACGGCCAAAAGCAGCACCAGCGCATCCCAGGCGAACATCGCCCAGATCCATCCGAAGTAAAAAAATCGCGTATGAAAAAATCCCGGGACCGCCAGCAGGCATCCTGCGACCAGCAGAATGAGAGTCTTCGGTGTAAGCGCATAGCCGAAGCGTCGTGCGCGGGCAGCAGTCCTGGTCGGTTCGGGAACAAGTGTCTGGATCATGACGGTCTACTTTCGGCAGGCGTCTAATTCGGTAAAGGCGTCGCGGCCAGGATGTCCCTGATCACGCGGTCCGGATCGAAGCCCTCCAACTCCACCTCAGGCTTCAGGGTCAGACGGTGCCGCAGGCAGGGAAGCGCCGCTGCCTTTACATCGTCCGGGATCAGGTAGTCGCGCCCGTCCCGTGCCGCATATCCCTTCGCCACGATGAGCAGCCCCGCAGCGGCACGCGGGCTGGCCCCGAGCGAGACCGCCGGCCACTCACGTGTGCGCCGGACAACGGCAAGAAGGTAGTCGAACATCGCCGCCTCGACGCGCACCCGGCGCACTTCCTGCCTCGCCGCCGCAAGTTCGGCGAAGCTCACGCTCTCGATCGGTGCGTTCTCAAGGTGCACTGCCTCGGTCATCGCGTGGTGCCTTTCGAGCACCGTCCTCTCCTCTGCTGCCGAGGGATACCCGGCCTGAATCTTCAGGAGAAAGCGGTCGAGCTGGGCTTCGGGCAGAGGATACGTCCCTTCAAACTCCAGCGGATTCTGCGTCGCGAACACGGTGAAGTATTCGTCGAGCGCGTGGCACTCGCCGTCCATTGTCACCTGCCGCTCTTCCATGCTCTCGAGCAGCGCGGCCTGCGTGCGCGGAGGCATGCGGTTGATCTCGTCGGCGAGGAGAAACTGCGTGAATACCGGCCCCCTGTGAAAGCTGAACTCGTTGGTCTTGAGCGAAAACACGCTGGTGCCGAGAATGTCCGCCGGCATCATGTCCGGAGTGCCCTGCACGCGCCGGAAATCGAGCAACAGAAACCGCGCCAGCGTCTTCACCGTCAGCGTCTTCGCCACGCCCGGCACGCCTTCGACCAATGCATGGCCTCCGCACAGCAGCGTCAGCAGCGCCTGATCGATCATCTCCGTCTGCCCGGAGATGACCTTTCCCAGCTCCGCACGGCCCTTCTCGAAAAGCGCAATCGCCACCCCGGTCTCCAGCGTTTGCGTCTGCGGCTCTCCGTGTGAGGTCCCTTCAGTCACCCATCTCTCCCTTCACAACTGCTGACTTGGAATGTCTCACAATCGCAGCCAGGTTTGCGAGGTGCTGATCGATCCGCTTCACCAGCCCAAGCCCGCTGCGCGCCGTCAGCTTCGCGTACTCGGCCTGCTGGGCCGCTTTCAGGTCCTCGACAAAGCTCGGATTCGCGTACTGGAACCGCTGCGACACCGTCTCGGCGATCGCCTCCGGCGTGGACCGCAGTGCCTCGCGCGGAATCCCGCCCTCGTGCTCGAGAAAGTGCATCAGCCGCCGCTCTGCCGCGCCCGTCGCGACGCTCACCGCGCCTGCTTTGCGATACAGATCGCCCATCGACTCGGCAAATTCGAGCGGCGATGTCCGCGGAGTCTCGACCGGGATCCGCAGCGGCCCGGTGCGCCTGCCGAAGCTCAGCACCAGCAGCACGGCAACCGCGGCGAGCTGCCATTCAAGCGCTTTCATCGGAGTTCCCTTGGTCGTCGCCCACAGGTCCGGCTGCGCACCGTGAATGTATTCATCGAAGAGAACCCGCCGATTCCGTCCTCCTACGCTCGCGAGAAACAGCTTCAGACTCGCGTCTTCTTTCAGTCCGCGATTACTCAGTGGAGCCGGCGAGCTCCACCACACCACTTCGCCGCTCCCGACCGCATAATGCACGACGACCGCATCCTCTCCGCAGCGCTGGTCGACGTGCATGCTCACGTCGTCGGAATTCCAGCGGACCGGCGCCTCCATCGCAACCCTGCCCGCGCGCGCCATGAGACTTAGCCCCTGCGGCGTTGTGTAGCAGAGCTGCGTGTAAACGCGATTCGGGGCCGCGATGGCCGAGTCCGGAAGCATTCCCGCGCTGATTGCGCCTGTTGCCAGTACGCGTCCTCCGTGCCACAG
>JAFAKX010000089.1 GCA_019234945.1 Silvibacterium sp. | reverse complement strand
TCTTCATTGTTTTATTGGCCATTGGGCACCGCCTTGACCTGATTCGCTGCGAGTGCGATGGGACGCGTGAAGCAGCTCACGGTGCCTTCGTGGCAGACGAGGCCGTCCCCCTCGACCTCAACGCGAAAGAGCAGGGTGTCGTGGTCGCAGTCGGTGATGGCTTCGAGGACACGCAGCCTGTTTCCGCTCGTCTCGCCCTTCATCCAGAGCTTCTGGCGGGTGCGGCTCCAGAAGGTGACGAAGCCGGTTTCTAGGGTCGCCCGGTAGCTTTCGGGATTGAGGAAGCCAACCATGAGCACCTGTCCTGTGCGGGCGTCCTGCACGATGCCGGGCACCAGGCCGTCCATTTTTGCGAAGTCGATTGCGATTTCTGCCATTCGTCTGACCTTTTCGAGCGAAATGCAAAAAGCCCGCCAGTGTTTTGCCGGCGGGCTCTTCAGGATTCCTTGATCTTTGGCTGTCAGCTCAAGCCACGCAGATCCGCCGGCACGCTCGTCACGCGATGATGGTGATGATGACGATGGTGGACGCGAATCTGCATCTAGAGCAAAGCTAACGTGTCGTCTGGATGCTGTCAACTTTCGCCGGGCCCGCACTGGGACCCAGTGCGTCGGCCACAGCAGCAGCCAGCTGGTGCAGGCTAAAGGGCTTTTCGAGGCAGAGGGGCGGGTCAGCGCCGGGAGGAGAAAGGATTGCGTCGCCAATTCCAAGCTGGCCGGACATGAAAATGGCCCTGGCTTCGGGGTGACGCTCGCGAAGCTGCTCGATCAGCAGGTCGCCAGGGAGATCGGGCAAAGTGAGGTCGCAGATTGCGAGGTCGAGAGTGCGACGATGCGTTCGCGCCCACTTGAGGGCGACCTCGGCGGTTGCACAGGCGATGACCTCGTATCCGCGGACAGTGAGGAAGTCCTGGATCATCCTGCGCAACTCTTCGGAATCCTCGACGAGGAGGACCCGGCCGCGTGTGATGGTCTTCTGTGCCTTTTCATTAAGGGCGGGGATGTAGATATCGAACCGTGCGCCTTCGCCGGGCGCGCTGGTGAGGTGAATGGCGCCGCCGCTCTGTTCGACGACGGCATAGACCGACGCCAGGCCGAGGCCGCTGTTTCTGCTTCTGGACTTGGTTGTGAAGTAGGGCTCGAAGGCATGGAGGCGGGTTTCCTCGGTCATGCCCTGGCCGGTGTCTTCGACGATCAGGTGAAGGTAGCGTCCGCGCGCGAATGCGAGGGCGGGAACGTCGCCGTCGAGGACCTGGTTGCGGGTGGAGATGGAAAAGCTGCCGCCGCGAGGCATGGCATCGCGCGCATTAACGGCGAGGTTGAGGATCAACTCGCGCCACTGCTGCGCGTCGGCCAATACCGGCCAGAGGGTGGAGCCGAAATCGAGCCGGAGATGGACGTGTTTGCCGAGCAACACGCGGAGCGTGTCGGCCTGTTCGTCGAGGACGGAATTGAGATCGATTCTTTCGCGCCGGGCTTCCTGGCTGCCCCCGAGGCTGAGGCGCTGCTGGGCCATTTGCTGCGCGTTGCGCACGGTCTTCGCGATCAGGTTGATCTTCTGCTCGGGATCGCCCTCGCCCTCCTGAAGCTGTTCGGCAACGGCGAGGATCACGGTGAGGAGATTATTGAAGTCATGCGTGACAGAACCCGAGAAGCGGCCTGCAAGGTCGAGCTTTTCTGCGAGGAGCGGGTCGCGAACGTGAGGAGGACGCGCGAGGAGATCGTGGACCATGAAGAACCGCGACGGCCTGCCATTCCAGAGCAGGGGAAAGGAGCGGACTTCAACGGGTAGCAAGGTGCGATCGGGAAGAATCTGCTCGGAATAGGTGTCGAGCGGGGGGCCGTCAAGTTTCGCGTCGAGCAGCTTGTCGAGCTCGCGGCTGCGATCGGGCGGCAGCACCTTTTCGACGCCGCGCATGTAGAGCTCATCCCGGGTCATCTGGTATCTGGCGACAGCAGCATCGTTGGCTTCGATGACGCGCTTTGATTCGCAGTCCAGCACGAACATGGGCCAGGGGGCCGAATCAATTGCGTAGCGGCACATCTCAGCTGGCCATGGGAAGTTCTGCCGCGATTCTTCCGAACAGCCGGCCGGGCCGCCTGGCGGGTCTTTCTCGTTCATGCCGTTTACGTTCTCCGCAATACGCACAACCCAAAGGAAATTACATCAGGGCCAATCGACCAACGTGCTTCAATGGTTCCTGAACGCTCGGGCAAAGGGCTATTCTGGTGCTCCCCCGGGGGTCAGTTTTTCAGTAACCAAGGTGCTCTGCCGGTTAGACTCGGAGGCCTGGGCAAGGTTTCGGGATTAGTCACTATGGACTAGTCTACCGAGACTCACGCAGGGGGAGTGGCTGTTCGTTTCTTCACCGGCGATTTTTTCTTTGCCGCGGACTTCGCGGCTTTCGGAGTTGCTGCCCTCTTTCGAACCGAGGATTTGGGGGAAGCCGTATTCGCCACCGGGGCGATGGTTGCAGTGCCCGCTTTCCTGCGGGCAGCCATAGTCTTTTTGGTCAGCGCGGCCACCAGGTCCTGCGCTGCTACGCGGCGGGCTGTCTTTCTAAGCCGCTCGATGTCGTAATAAGAGCGCCGTTCCCTCAGGAAGATGTGGATCACGAAGTCCACATAGTCCATGAGGATCCATTCGCCGAGTTTTCGACCTTCGATTGAGTTCGGATACGTTCCGAATTGCTTTTTCAGGTCGAACTCAATGCCGTCGGCAATTGCCTGGGTCTGTTTGTCGTTGATGCCGCTGGTGATCAGAAAGTAGTCAGTGAAGCCAGAGTCGAGCGGGTCGAGTTCGAGAATGTTTGTATCTTCCCCTTTCTTGTCTTCGCAGACTCTGGCAGCGGCTAACACCATCTTTCGGGTTTCGTTGGATGCCATCTGGGGAATATCTATTCTCCTGGTGGTTTAATGGTAGCGTCCCGCGCGCAGGAACGCCAGTTATATCCAAAACATATAAATGGGAGTTATCCCGGGGCTACTAACAGGCCTTAGGGGTCGACAGAGTAAAGGTTGTGCTCATGGATATAGTTGGCTACGCCGGCGTCGAGAACTGCGTCGGGATCGGTTGTCAGACGCCCGCTGAGCGCGTCGCGGACAGCGGTTGCGGAGACGTCTTCAGCGAGATCGGTGAGAAGGTAAAGCGGCGACTGGTGACCGCCGGAGTCTCGGAGGGAAAGCAACCGTGCGCCGGGGTAGGCGGAGGGTTGTTCTACTGCGGAAACGCCTTCAGGAAAAACACCATCGGCATGGAAAAGATCAAAGCCTGGGCGTGCGCCCACGATGAATCCGCAGGCCATCAGAAGTTCTGTGGCGCGATACCAGCTTCCGATGGTGAGCCAGGAGTCAGCGCCGAGAAGACAGAAGATCTCGTCATTCGGCGCGAGCGTGCGTTTGAAGCGAAACACGGTTTCGATGGTGTAGTTCGGGCGGTGATCAGGGAGTGGAGCGTCAAGGCGGGAGATCTCGATGCGGGGATCGCCGGCGAAGGCGAGTGTGGCCATGGCGATGCGATCCTCGAAGCTGGTGATGGCCGCATCGTGCTTAAGGGGCTGCAAACCGACGGGTGCGACCAGGACGCGATCGAGGTGGAGGCAGTCGATGGCGAGGCGGGCGAGCGCGACGTGTCCGCGATGAGGAGGGTCAAAACTGCCGCCGAATAGCGCGATTCTCACTTTGCTGATGCTAAATGAGATTCCCGGGCCTCGCGGCTATGCTCAATAGAGTGTGGCAGATCGCATATATCGGGCTGGGGTCGAATCTCCATTCGCCAGCGGGGACGCCCCCGGAAACAGTTGTTGCGGCTGCGGAATCGCTCGCGACGATTGGGGACGTCGTGGCACGGTCGTCGCTGTATCGGACAGAGCCGGTGGGGCATAAGGATCAGCCTGCGTTTGTGAATGCGGTGGTTGGGTTGCGGACGGACCACGGGCCGGAGAAAGTGCTGGAATCTCTGCTGGCGATCGAGCGGACGTTCGGTCGGGACCGTAGGACGGCGATTGCGAAGGGGCCGCGGACACTCGATCTTGATCTTCTGCTGATGGGCGATGTGGTTTGCGATTCACCGACGCTGGTCGTGCCGCATCCGGAGTTGCAGCACCGTCGGTTTGTGCTGGCTCCGCTGGAGGAGATTGCAGCAGAGGCGGTGCATCCGGTGATGGGACGGACGGTGCGCGAGTTGCTGGCGGAACTGCCCGATGTAGGAGCGAACAGCAGAAGAGCTGTGCAGCTGCTAGGGCCGATGCGCGCGCGGCGCGCCTGAAGAAGCACCGAATATAAGATGAAATCGACGCTATGCGCCTGGGTTTCCCACGATTTCTGCTTATCGTTTTGATGGCATTGCTGCTGCCTGCCGGTTATGGGGTTGCGCAGCAGACGACGGGGCCGGGACAGATTCAGGGCAAGGTGGTCGATGCGCGCGGTGAGCCTCTGGCGGGGTCGACCGTATCAGATGCTGCTGGAAAAGAGCTTGCCACGACGGGTGCAGATGGAGCGTTTGAGGTTCCGGCGGCGGTCTCGGAGATTGAAGTCCGCAATGCGCATTATGTAACTGCGAAGGTGCCAATTTTGGGACCAGGACCGCTTACGGTGGTGCTGGAGCGGCCGCTCGAGACGGTGGTGGTCTCGGCATTCCGTTCGCCGCTGGCGTCGGCGGACAGTCCGGCGAGCACGCGCCTGGTGGATGAACAGCAGCTGAAGGAGTCGGCATCGCCGGCGCTCGATGGAAAGCTGCGACAGGTGCCGGGATTCGAGCTGTTCCGGCGGTCGAGTTCGCTGGTGGCGAATCCGACGACCGAGGGTGTGTCGTTGCGGGGGCTGGGATCCACGGCGGCGAGCCGCTCTCTGGTGTTGCTGGAAGATGTGCCGCTGAACGATCCGTATGGAGGCTGGATTCACTGGGAGGAACTGCCGCCGCTTTCGATCAATTCGGTAGAGGTGGTGCGCGGCGGAGCGTCGGACCTGTACGGGTCGAGTGCAATCGGCGGGGTGATTGATGTTATCCCGGTGCGACCGAGGGCGACGGGTTTCCAGGTCAACACGAACTATGGGAGCCTGAGCACGACGGATACCTCGGGGCTGGGCACGTTGAAACGAGGCAAGTGGGCTGGGCTGGCCAGCGCAGGAGTGGTCGCGACAGACGGCTACATCCTTGTGGCTCCGCAATATCGGGGGCCGATCGACCAGCCGAGCAATGTTCATGCGCAGACGGCGCTTGCGGAGATCGAGCGGCAGCTCGGGGAGATCCCGGAGCAGGCAGGCCGTCTTTTTCTCCACGGAAACCTGCTGAACGAAGATCGACACAACGGCACGCCGTACCAGGTGAACAGCACGCGGTTGTGGAGATATATCGCGGGAGCGGATGTGTCGGATTTCGTGTTCCGGTTCTTTGGTGACAATGAGCACTATCGGCAGACGTTCTCCAGCATCGCCCGCGGGCGCGCGTCTGAGACGCCGACGAGGTTTGCGTTCGATCCGGCGACGGAGCTGGGAGGTGCGGCGCGGTGGCATCACGCTTTTGGAGATGATCTGCTGGTAATAGCCGGAGCGGACACGCACGATGTGCGAGCGTCAGACGACGAAATACTGTTTACGGCTGCAGGCGGCATCCTTGATACGTCGGCGCGGCAGCGCCAGACGGGAGTATACGGCGAGCTTCTTTACACCCCGGACAAGTGGACGCTGAGCGGTTCGGCGCGGGTGGATCATTTTTCGAATTTCGATGCGGTGCAGTATACGAAGACGACGAGCAGGATGCTGCCGTCGTTCAGCGAGACCCCATTCGATCCGCGAATCGGAATCACGCGACGGATCAATTCCTATCTGGCGGTCAACGGTATGGGCTTCCGTGCCTATCGCGCGCCCACGCAGAACGAACTGTACCGGACCGGACAGGTAGGTCAGCAGACCACGCTGCCGAATCCGAACCTGCGCTCGGAGCGGGCGACCGGATGGGAGACAGGTGGACAGGCTGATTTGCCGAAGATCGCATCGACGCTGCGGGTGAGCTATTTCTGGACGCAGGTCAACCGGCCGGTGACGGCATTGACCCTGCTGACCACTCCGACGCAGACGCTGCTGATTCGCGAAAACCTGGGGCAGATCGAGAGCCGGGGCGTGTCGCTGGATTTTGCGACTCAGCCGGTGCGGTGGATCAGCGTGGTGGGTGGATATCAATATGCAAATGCCACGGTTACAAAATATGCACAGCAGCCGCAGCTGGTTGGGAAATGGATTCCGCAGGTAGCGCGCAATATGGGGACGGCGCAAGTGCGGCTCTCGGACCGGAAATGGGGCGTTCTGAGCGTGCAGGGCCGTGTGAGCGGGCGGCAGTACGACGACGATGCGAACCAGTACCTCCTGCATGGATATTTCCAGCTCGATGCCTACGGGTCGCGGAATATTGGAAGGCACCTCGATGTGTATGCGTCAGCAGAGAACATTTGCAACCGGACGATAGAGGTCGGGAAGACCCCGGTGTTGACGTTGGGAACGCCGCAGGTGGCGCGAGTGGGTGTCCATCTCACATGGGGTGAGTAGAGCAGCGTAGAGCGTTCAGCAATCAGCGTTCAGTCCGGTTGCGGATGTGAGCGCGGGGCTTTTGCCAATCGTCATTTATGAGGAGTAAGTTAGTCTCCGCTGAAAAAAGCTTCATGCCAAGGAGGTTGTATGGCAACCATCGCTCTTGATCCTCGCCTTGATAAACGAACCTCGAATTTCATCGCGTCCGAACACCGCATGCTGATCGACGGGAAGTTTGTCAAAGCCGCTTCCGGCAAGACTCTTCCCGTCTACAACCCTGCTACCGGCGACGTCATGGCCCAGGTTCCGGAGGCCGAAGCCCTTGATGTGGACCGCGCTGTTCGTGCCGCGCGCCGCGCCTTCGATGAGGGGCCGTGGCAAAGGAAAATTACCCCGTCCGAGCGCGGACGCATGTTATGGAAGCTTGCCGATCTGCTCGAATCGCATCTCGAGGAGTTTGCCGAGCTGGAATCGATGGACAACGGCAAACCGCTCGCTATCGCGAGGGTGGCCGATGTGCCGCTGGCGGTCGATCTGTTTCGCTATATGGCGGGATGGGCGACCAAGATCATGGGGCACACGTTCCCGATTTCGGCCGGCGGCGAATATCTGACATACACGCTGCGCGAGCCGATCGGTGTGGTCGGGCAGATTATTCCGTGGAACTTTCCGCTGCTGATGGCGGCATGGAAGCTGGGTCCGGCGCTGGCGGCGGGCAATACAGTAGTGCTGAAGCTGGCCGAGCAGACGCCACTATCGGGGCTGCGGCTGGCTGAACTGATCCAGGAAGCCGGCTTCCCGGAGGGCGTGGTGAATGTCCTGACGGGATATGGCGAAGGGGCAGGCGCTCCGCTGGCGGCGCACGATCTGGTCGACAAGATTGCGTTCACGGGGTCGACGGAAGTGGGCAAGCTGATTGTGGGCGCGGCGCGTGGAAATCTGAAGAAAGTGACGCTCGAGCTGGGCGGCAAGTCGCCGGCGGTCGTCTTTCCGGATGCAGACCTCAACAAGGCGATCCCGGGAACGGCTTCGGCGATCTTCTTCAACCATGGGCAGTGCTGCTGCGCGGGATCGCGGCTGTTCGTGCACGAGAAGGTGTACGACAAGGTGATCGAGGGCGTGTCCGACATTGCCTCGAAGATCCGTGTGGGTCCGGGGCTCGATCCGGAGACGCAGATGGGCCCGCTGGTTTCAGAGGAGCAGTATCAGAGGGTGTCGAGCTACATCGACGCCGGACTCAACGAGGGCGCGCAGGCCATTGCCGGTGGCCGGTCGGAGGCGCAGAAGGGATACTTTGTGCGTCCCACGGTGCTGACGAAGACGAATCCGTAGATGAAGGTGATCCGCGAGGAGATCTTCGGGCCGGTGGTGTGTGCCGTGCCGTTCACGGATGCCGATATCGATCGGATCGCGGGTGAGGCAAACGACACAATCTACGGCCTTGCGGCGAGCGTCTGGTCGCAGAACATCTCGGTTGCGAACAAGCTGGCGAAGCGAATCAAGTCGGGGACGGTGTGGATCAACTGCCACAACGTCTTTGACGCGGCGCTGCCGTTCGGCGGATACAAGCAATCGGGATGGGGCCGCGAGATGGGCATGGATGTGTTTAACAGCTACACGGAGGTAAAGGCAATCACGACGGCACTGTGATTGGATTGACGGGAAAAGCCGCCCGGGTGAGCAATTGCCCGGGCGTTTTCTCTTTTTGGGATGCTGCGGGGGAAGTTGGGACATCGATTCAGGTTTGGCGCACCGGTTACATGGCCGGGGAAATGCGGTAGCATGGCCGCGCAGCAGCGTGTGGCAGTCCAGTTGTCCGGAGGAAGCCTGTGAAGCGCATTGCCGCCGTTCTTGTGGTGGTCTTTTCTGTATTTGCGATCGGGGCTGTATCCGCCATTGCGCAATACCCGCCCCCACCGCCGCCTAGTCCGCCCCGGGGCGATCCGTGGGCGTACGGGCCGGGGCCGCAGACGTGGAATCCCGGGTGGAATAATCGGCCGAATCCGCGGCGCGGGGCGTGCTTTTACACCACGGCCGGGTATCAGGGAAACCATTTCTGCGTGCGCGGCGGCGACAGTCTGCCGCGCCTGCCCGGAAACTTTGGTGACAACATCTCGTCGATTCAGGTCTTTGGCGGAGCCAAGGTTCAGATCTTCAATGACCGGAACTTTCAGAACGGAACCACCTGGATCAACCGAAGTGTGGCCGATTTGCGCAACGTTCCGTTCCGCAACGGCCACACGTGGAACAATCGCGTGTCGTCGATGATTGTGCGGTAGAGGCTGCTCAAGCCGGTGGCGAGGAGGACGGAGGGGGCACTGCGCGAAAGGTTACCCCCGTCAACGGCGAAGGCTCTTCCTTGAGCAAGGGCGAAGGACGGCCCTCCAGTGTCTGCTGAAAGAATGCCACCGCATAACGCGTGATCGCATCGTGCATCCGGCGCGTAACGGCTGGGTCTTCGCCTGCGAAGCGCGTCCACTGCGAAAAGAGTCCCCTGTCGGAAAAGATGGAATGATTTTCTGTCGGGAGCTCCGCATAGTACCCGCCCTGCCGGGAAATCATGGCCAACGCCTCGTTGATGACTGTCATGTCTATTTCAGAACCGACACGAACATTGGGACTCATTTTGGCCAGTGCCGTGCTGTCGAAAAAAGAAATGTGTTCGGTCATGAAGAAAAGAGTTGCCGCTGAGCCCTTTTTTCGCGCCCGCCCAAACAGCGGACCTGACATGTCGAAGACAGCATGAATCCGTGGGTCGCGAGCAGCAACCTCCGCTGCGACGGAACCGCCTAATGAGTGTCCGATCGCACCGATCCGATTAAGATCGAGCTGGCGATAGAAAAGGCTCGATGGGTCCGAATTCCATCTGGCAAGCGTGTCCAGAAGAAAAGTGGTATCAGCGGTTTGCTTTTCCAGTTCGGGTTCTACCCGCTTATAAAAGCCTTCCACGTCGATCGAACCGAGATTATCCGTAATGGTGGCGGGCGGGACGCCCAACACTTTACCGCTAGCCAGCTCGACAGGCCCGGTGTTGTAAGGATGATCGATGGCGAAAACCACATAGCCGAGACTCGCGAATTCCTCAACGAGAAAGCCATATGCGGTACGACGGTTGTACATCGCGGGCTCGAAAATCAGTACCGGAAAAGGAGCGCCCGAGGTGGAAACTTCGCCATTCAGGTAAGCATGTGTCCAGACAAATCGCTGATAGGAGGAGGCCAGGGTTGTCTCTGCCCAGCGCCGATAGGGCGCGAGTTTGCCGCGAGCCTCCCTTGTCGGATACCACGCCTGCACGACCATCTCCCGTTTGCTGCCGTCATGGACGGCGTCCTCCAGCCGGTTGGGATCGGTCACGGAAAAAATAGTGGTCGCCACGGGGTGGGGCCCGGTGGGCGTGGGCAGCTTGAACATAGGCAGCGCCGAACACAGGGCCACGGCAGCCATAAGAGACAGCAATGAGATACCGGCCAGCAGGCGCCTGCCGAGCCTGGCCCGCACCAGGAGTGACGCGCCGAGAAGCAGGAAAGCCAGATAGGCCGGACCCATCTGCCAATGAGGACCCTCGATCCAGACATGGAGAACGAGGACTCCGAAGGCGACAGCGAGGACTCTTCGCGAAAACCGGACGCGAAGCTTACCGGCTGACAAGATTACCGCCGCCAAGGCGAGAAGAGATATCAGCAGGATCTCAAAAGGACGCATTCAGCGACGTCTATGGGGGCGGAGACAGTTCTCCTTGCCAAGGTTCTGCCCTTCGGATTTAGGTGTTATTTGCGAAAAGCAGGCTACCACAGCATACTCTATGCATTCCCCGACACCCTGATCAGGATGGAGTCCGATCCATGAAACTCACGACGGGGCCAGCAGTGGAGCAGAGTCTCGGCTTGTCATCGGAGCCGCAGCTTTCGATCATCAGGCGAGTGGCTGTGCAGGTCGGGCTGCGTTATCTGCTCGTTTATCTGTTTTTTAGCAGCTGGATCTGGTTTGACGAGCTTGCGGTTCATCCTTCGCGGCCGATCCGTCCTGTGTTTGACGCCATATCCGGCAGGCTGGCGCGCTGGACGGGGCGGCATGTCTTCCACCTGACGGGGCCAATCGAGCCGAATTCGTTTCGCGACACGCGTTACCTCTACCTGGTGCTGCTGTGCGTGGCTGTGGTTTCCGTTGTTGTGACGGTTGGGTGGCTGCTGGCTGACCGGCAGGGCAGGACAATCCGTCGGGTCTATGACGCGATGCGTGTGTGGATCCGGTACAGCCTGGCCTACATGGTGATGATCTATGCGATTGATAAGGTCTTCCGCCTGCAGTTTCCCTTTCCCGGCCTGCTGCGCCTGATCGAGCCTTACGGCGATTCATCACCGATGGCGCTGATGTGGACGTTCGTCGGTTACTCGGGGTTTTATACCGTGTTTTCCGGGCTGGCGGAGGCGGGCGGCGCAGTGCTCCTGTTTTCGCGGCGAACGACGCCGCTGGGAGCCCTGATTCTGACCGGGGTGATGGGCAATGTGGCGCTGATGGACTTCTGCTATGACGTTTCAGTCAAAATGCTGGCGCTTCACTTTCTGATCATGAGTGTGTTCCTGCTGGCTCATGACGCGGGCCGCTTGTTGAATGTACTGGCCCTGAATCGTCCCGCGCCGGCTGCGGAGACCGGCTCGCTGCTGCCCAGGAATGCGAGTCCGCGCACGCGGCAGATGGTGCTGGCACTTAAGGTCCTGATCGTTCTCTATGCGACTGTGCCGCCGGTTCTTCGCACTTACAAGATCTTCCGTGAAGAGGGGCCCTTCGCTCCTCATGCGCAGTTGTACGGCGTCTATGAGGTTGATTCCTTCGCGGTGAATGGCTCGGTGCGGCCGCTGCTGATCACGGATGGTGGCCTGTGGCGATACATCATTGTTTCTTCGCCCACAGAGGTCGCGGCGAAGACGATGGACAATACGTTGGTTAAATTCCAGGGCAAATATGATCCGGCCACAAAGAGCATAGAGGTACACCGGCAGGATGGAAAGTCAATGGCGGGGAGAATTGTTCTGGCGGGTTTGCCGCAGGGGGGGCATGAGCGTCACAGGGGATCTGGACGGGAATAACGTTGCGGCACGGTTTCACCAGGTGGATGTCTCGAAATTCATTCTGGTCAGCCGCGGGTATCACTGGATCAACGAGACCTCGTATTCGAGGTGAGGGGACACGGAAGGCCAGCGGCGCGCTGGTTACAATCTCCAGAGTGTCGATTCGGTTTGATGTTCTAAAGACAGATGGGACTGCGCGGCGGGCAAAAATGATCTTGCCGCATGCGGTGGTTGAGACGCCGGTCTTCATGCCGGTGGGGACGGCGGGGTCAGTCAAGGCGGTTCCGCAGCATCTGTTGGAAGAGCTGGATGCGCGGATCATTTTAGGCAATACCTATCATCTTTACCTAAGGCCCGGGCATGAGCTGATCCGGCGGATGGGCGGCCTGCACCGGTTTATGAGCTGGCCGCGGGCGATCCTGACGGATTCGGGCGGGTTCCAGGTCTTCAGCCTGAATGAGCTGCGGAAGATCTCCGAGGAAGGAGTCGAGTTCCGGTCGCATCTCGATGGTTCGACGCACTTCTTTTCTCCTGAACACTCGATGGATGTGCAGATCGCACTGGGGTCGGACATTAGCATGGCCTTCGACGAGTGCACGGAATATCCGGCCGATTACAGCCGGGCGAGGCGGTCGCTCGACCTAACCCTGAAATGGGCGGCGCGCAGCAAGGAGCATTTGGAGCGGCATAAGCATGAGAGGCCGTGGGCTCAGAGCTCAGATTTCGAGGGCAAGACGCCGAGCCTGTTTGGAATCGTGCAGGGCGGGATGTACAAGGACCTGCGGAGGGAGTCGGCGGAGCGGCTGGTCGAGATGGATTTTCCCGGATACGCGATCGGCGGGCTGAGTGTGGGCGAGCCGCGAGATCTGACGCGAGAAGTGATTGCCGAGACGCTGCCGCTGCTGCCCAAAGACAAGCCGCGGTATGTGATGGGTGTGGGTTATCCGGACGAGATTGTCGAGTACTCTGCCATGGGAGTGGACATGATGGACTGCGTGCTGCCGACGAGGGCGGCGCGGCATGGGCTGCTGTTCACGTCCGAGGGACGGCTGAATATCAAGAACAAAAAATTCGCGGAGGACGAGGGGCCGGTCGATCCGGAGTGCGGGTGCCTGGTGTGCCGGCGGTACAGCCGGGCGTATCTGCGGCATCTCATGGCGGCGCAGGAACCGCTGTCGGCGGTGCTGAACACGCTTCACAACCTGGCTTTTTATCTGGAGACGATGAGGAAGGTGCGGGAGGGAATCGAGGCCGTGGCCGAAGTGAGTTGAAACGAGTTATCTCGTAATCGACCACAGCCGGCTTGCTCCTTCTCGGCGCATTCACTTCCGTATTGCCGGTAATGCGCCCACAATCGAGGGTCACTCAAGTCCAAGTGGCCTGCCGTACTTGATAGCTAGATCCTCGGGAAGATCGTGGGATAGCGGTCCTCTTGGAATGCCGAAGCAGAGGCTGTTCTTCTTCTTTTCCAGAAGCTCGAATCCACGCCCTAGTGAGAAACTTCGGATCCCGCTGGCCTCAAGCCACTTCGCAGCCCGTTCCGTACACAGTCGATGTCTAGTCAGAGGCCATACGAAGAAGAAATCTTCTCCGGTCCATTGATCCCAGTCGATTGCCTTATCGAGGTCCGTTATTGGCCCATAGTTCTTCCATAGACATCCGGGACAACTATCGAGAAGACGCATCCCTGATTCCGGGCGCACAACGCCTGCCCACCCAGTAACGGTGAACTCCCGGTACTCATCCGATGTTCCACCGTCCAAGAACGTCACTCTTGCCGGTCGCGTGCGGAAACCCGAAAAGCCCTCACGTTCGAGCCTTTCAACCACGCCTTCGTGAACAGCGATGACTCCTCCCCAAATCATGTGCTCTTGGCGGTCGTTGTGCTTCACGACGTGATGCAAGTCGCCGATTCTTCGACAGGTTTTCCCATGCTTTCCGCCAGCAGGACACGCTGTATATTCCAGCTGCTTCAATGCTGCTCCGAAATCAGCAAGCAGTTCGTACTTCGCCGGATCCTGAAACTGACAGAACGAGACCATATTGTGCCAATGCTCCCATTAGCCGGATGTCACTTGTGAGTTGCGATAAACCCCAATCCGCGAATAAGGTAAGTGTCTCACCTTGGGGCGTGGAGAGCGTTGTGGACGTATTGTCGGTCACACGGAAGCTTCGCGAACCTGCCCCCTGCTTCGGTGTTGCCCGTAAGCCCGGAAGAATGCTGCTGATTTTGAACGACGAGGTAACGTGCGTCAGGCGTCTGTTCGTTCGACATGGACGCCCCGCGAAAGCTTCTCGGCAGTTTTCTGGCGGTAGGCCCGGCGCCGATCCGCCTTGACACTGCTTTCCCCATTACGCGATGCTTGTTAGGAGTCATCCTCGGGCATCCGGCAACGTGTGCGCACCCGTCGGGAACGGGGTATGGCGCAAGCTACGGCATTTTCGGAGTTACCGTGCCCCGTAGGAGGTGTGCCAGGTCGCCGCTCCCCTGATGGTCGCGTCGACTTTTAATCTGTGGTTTCGGGGGTATGCCAACTCCGAAAATGCGATGGTCCGGCTGGTAGCCGGCGAGGTTGTTAGCAGCAAGGAAGCAGCAGGAGCTGTTCGAAGCCCTTTTGGCCAAAGATTTTCCTCTTAGCCAGGGGCCTTTCCTGAAATTGTGATTGTAAGTGGCGCTGAGTGGCACCGTTTCCCCTTGCGCCTAAAAGGATTGTGTGTTGACCTTCATGACATTTCTGGCCGCAGCGCTTCCGCCCAGCCTGGTTTCGTTCCTTCCCTTTCTTCTCATCATTGCGGTTTTCTACTTCCTGCTGATCCGGCCGAACCAGAAGAAGCAGCAGCAGTGGCAGCAGATGCTGTCGAACCTGAAGGCCGGAGATAAGGTAACGACGACCGGCGGAATCCGGGGGACGATTATTTCCGTCAAAGATGACGCGTTTCAGCTACGGATTCCACCCGACAACATAAAGATGGAAGTGGTCAAAAGCGCTATCGCTTCGGTGACGACTCCAGAAGAGGAAGCCAAGTAGTCAGGCCCTGGTATCGACAAGAATCTCATGCGTAAGAATCTCACCACGAAAACCATAGCGATCTTTGCCGTCCTGATCTTCTTTATTTTCGGCATCATCGGCATCCCTCACGGGCTGAACGGATCGGCGCTGAAGGACTCGATTCTCAACCGCATCCACCTGGGGCTGGACCTCAAGGGCGGGACCCACCTGATTCTGCAGGTGATGGTCGATGAGGCGGTTGGAATCGCCACCGACAGCGACGCCGCACATATTCAGCAAGACCTGCAGCAGAACGGTATCACGGTAGGGTCGGTGACGAAGCCGGATCCGAACCATCCGGAGGCGATTCAAATTACGGGCGCGCCGGCCGATCGCGGCGGGGATATCCGCAGCGTGCTGAACTCGAAGTACGGCAATCAGTACGACATCAGCTCGGGCGCGAACAACACCTGGACGATCACGATGAAACCGAGCGCGGTCGCGGAGATCAAGAAGCGCGCTCTCGACCAGGCCATTGAGGTGATCCGGACGAGAGTCGACTCGCTGGGCGTCAGCGAGCCGGTGATCCAGGAATACAACCTGGGCAGCGACCAGATTCTGGTGGAGCTGCCAGGCGTGGACGATCCGGCGCGCGTGAAGGACGTGATCCAGTCGACCGCGCGGCTTGAGATTCATGCGGTGCTCGGCGGGCCGTACACGAGCGAGCAGGAGGCGATCCAGCAGCTTGGCGGCACGGTGCCGCTGGATTCCGTGATCCTGCCGACCGCTCCAGGCGTATCGCGGTCAGGCGGCGTGAGTTACTACCAGATCAAGCGGACGGCCGAGATTGGCGGTACGGACCTCAGAAGCGCGCGCGTCGGGCAGGATCAGAACACGAATGAACCGCAGGTGAATTTCTTCCTGACCACCACGGCCGGCGATCACTTTGCGGAGTTTACCGGCGCGAACAAGGGTAAGGACCTGGCGGTGGTGCTCGATAACAAGATTCGCGAGGTGGCGGTGATCCGCGATCAGATTCGCGATCAGGGCAACATCAGCGGCGGGATGACGTCGCAGCAGGCGAACGATCTGGCGATGCTGCTCAACACCGGCTCGCTGCCTGCATCGTTGCATTACCTGCAGGAGAGCACGGTGGGCCCGTCGCTGGGCGCGGACTCGATCCATCAGGGCGTGATGGCGTCGATCGTGGGCATGCTCGCGGTGATGGCGTTCATGCTGTTCTACTACCGCGGATCGGGAATCAATGCCGACCTGGCGCTCTTTCTAAACCTGGTGATCCTGCTTGGGTTCATGGGCTTCACGGGTTCGACTTTGACGCTGCCGGGCATTGCCGGCGTGATCCTCACGATTGGTATGGGCGTGGACTCCAATGTGCTGATCTTCGAGCGCATCCGCGAAGAGCTGCGCGCGGGGAGGACTCCGGCAGTAGCAGTCGATCAGGGATTCGCGCACGCGTGGACAACGATTATCGATACCCACGTCACAACGATTGTTTCGGCGGCGATCCTGTTCATTTTCGGGACCGGGCCAGTGCGTGGATTTGCGGTGACGCTGACGTTCGGACTTCTGGCCAACCTGTTTACTGCGGTGTTCGTCTCGCGGGTGATCTTCGACGCGAACCTGAACCGCAAGCAGCGGGGCGAGGCGTTGTCGATATAGCTACTCGCTGCTAGCTCCTAGCTTCCAGTCAAAAAAGCGCGGAGCGGGATCGAAGCAGCGGCTGAGGCTGCAAACGGAATGAGGGTTAAGCCATATCAAGGCGGCAAGGCGAGCTAGGAGTTAAAAGCCAGGAGCTAAAAGCTAGAAGCTAGCAGCTAGGAGCGAAGTTTTCGTGGAACTGTTTCGCGATGTAAATATCGATTGGCTGGGGAAGAAGTGGTATTTCCTCGGATTCTCGCTGATTTTCAGCGTGGCGGGCGTGCTGTCCATGCTGTTCTGGCACCATATTCCGCTGGACGTGGATTTTCGCGGCGGGACGGTGGTGCGGGTGAAATTCGACCAGCAGCCGAATATCGACCGTATCCGCTCGGCCGCGGACAAGGCTGGTTTGAGAGACGCCCGCATCCAGAGCTACGGGCCGGCAACGGATCACGAGGTGATCGTGACGCTGGCGCAGAGCGAGACCAGCGAGGCAGCTCTCGACCAGGGGCGTGCGGCGATCGTAAACACGCTGACGGCGAACTATTCCGCGACGGGCCCGGCGAACCAGGGCAAGCTGGATCTCGATAATGTTGGGCGCGGATCGCTTGCCGCGTGGCTTGCGGAAAAGGACCCTGAGCACCTCGGACAGAGCGATGCGGCAAACCAGCACTATACCCAGCAGGCCAACGCGATGCTCAATTACCGGGATAGCCACAGCGGCCTGATCGACTCGATCGACAACCTGTCGACCGTGGCGACGCCGGCAGTGGTGAACGAACTGAAGCAGAATTCGTATCTGTCGGGGTTTGCGGTGCGGAATGTGGAGATTGTGGGTCCGCAGGTGGGCGCGCAGCTTCGCAAGCAGGCGCTGCTGGCGACCCTGTATTCGCTGGCCGGCATGCTGGTGTACCTGTGGTTCCGGTTTGAGCTGATCTACGGTGTTGCAGCCGTGGTTGCTGTGTTTCACGACACCCTGATCACGGTGGGCGCCTTCTCGTTGTTCAACAAGGAGATTTCGCTGACGGTGATTGCGGCCATCCTGACGCTAGTCGGTTACTCGATGAACGATACGATTGTGGTCTTCGACCGCATCCGGGAGAACCTGCGGCTTTCGCGGCGCGAGCCGCTGGCGGCGATCGTGAACCGAAGCATCAACCAGACGCTGAGCCGGACGGTACTGACTTCGGGGCTGACATTTCTAACGGTTCTTTCGCTCTATATCTTCGGAGGCGAGGTGCTCCGCGGGTTTTCCTTTGCGCTGGTTATCGGGATTCTGATCGGCACGTATTCGTCGATTGCTGTGGCGGCTCCGATGCTGGTGGCTTACCAGGACTGGCGGGCGAGGCGCGGCAAGGCGGCGGTCCTGCCGGCGGCCAAGCGAGCCCGGGCCTAGAGTTAGTGGCCAGCCCGGGCGTGAGGCTTCGTGACTCTTTCCCAAGCCTTGCTCTTTGTGATAGAACGAAGCACTTACCATTCGCCGGGTTGGCTGGGCCGACAAAAAAAAATTGGATTCAGGCGAACCAAATTGGGAACAAAATACTGCCGTTCCGGTGTCTATAGGTGGTAACGAAGTTTCGTACCAGCGAGGTTGGCCATGTTTGAAGACGCTTTGATGGAGTCAGGCGGCAAAATCAAAACCAAGAGCAAGTACTTTACGTGGGTTGGAATTCTGCTCAATGGTTCGATTGTCGCGGCGCTGGTTCTGATTCCCCTTATCTATCCTGAGGCGCTGCCGAAGGCAGCTATGAGTACGTTGCTGGTTGCTCCGCCTCCGCCGCCTCCACCGCCACCCCCTCCGCCGCCCGCACCTGTTCATGTGCAGAAGGTGGTCTCGGAGATGCTGAACAACCAGCTCACTGCGCCAACGAGAATTCCCAAGGACATCAAGATGGTGAAGGATGAAGCGCCGCCTGCGCCAGCGGGTGCCGGCGTAGCGGGAATGGATGGCATGGCCGGCGGCGCGGCTGGTGGCATCGGCAGCATTCTGGGCGGTATTGGCACTGGCCCTGCGCCAGTTGTAAAGGCGGCAGCGCCGAAGAAGATCGCGGTGTCGGCCGGTGTGATTGCGGGAAATAAATTGTCGGGCACGACCCCGCAGTATCCGCCGATTGCCAAGGCTGCCCGTATCCAGGGAACGGTTGTGTTGCAGGCAACCATCTCGAAGGCGGGCACGATCGAAAACCTACATGTTCTGAGTGGCCCGCCGATGCTGCAGCAGGCCGCGATGGACGCGGTGAAAACCTGGCGTTACAGACCTTATCTGCTCAACGGCGAGCCGGTCGAGGTGGAAACTCAGGTCAACGTCATCTTTACTCTTGGTGGCTGATGCTCAGGTTAAAACCTGCCCCGCTCGCGGGCAGGTTTTCTTGCGGTCAGTCGTAGCTCTAATTGATTTTCAAGTATTTACTCCCTAGGAGGAAAGACTCAGTGATTCTCGCTCATCTCAATCAAGTCGTATTCCACCCAGCAGCCCTGGGCCTGTTTCAGGATCAGCAGTCGGTTGGATTCAGCCCTGTCGATCTTTGGAACAACATGGGCTGGCTGGCCCGCGGCGTTGTGTTTGTGCTCTTCGTGATGTCGATCTGGTCGCTCGCGGTGATTATCGACCGCTACCTGTATTTCAACGCAGCCCGCAAGCAGTCGCGTGAGTTTGCTCCGCGTGTAGCCGGCGCTCTGAAGGAAGGCAAGCTCGACGAGGCAATCAAGGTTGCAGACCGCAACAAGAAATCGCACTTGGCGGAAGTGGTCACGGCCGGTCTGCAGGAGTTCCGCAACTTCGGCAGCGGCGGTGCGATCACGGCCGAGCAGATCGAGTCGTCCAAGCGCGCCCTGGAGCGTTCTGAAGCGATTGTCCATGCCAAGCTGAAGCGCGGTCTGGGCGGTCTTGCGACGATTGGCTCGACAGCTCCGTTCGTCGGACTGTTCGGAACGGTCGCCGGTATTCTGAAGGCCTTCCAGGAAATCGCTACGCAGAAAACGCCGGGCATCGGCGCTGTGGCCAGCGGTATCTCGGAAGCGCTGGTGACGACCGCGTTCGGACTTCTTGTGGCCATCCCCGCCGTTATGACCTTCAACTACTTCACGAATAAAGTTGAGGCGTTTGACGTGGAGATGGACAACTCCTCGAGCGAGCTGATCGACTACTTCATCAAGCAGAGCAAGCGCTAGTCGTAATCGCCCTGAGCCGCGAGAATCAACCGACAAGCCGAGGCCGGATAGTTTCCCATCCGGTCCGGCGCGTCGTGGAGATTTTCGCAAGGTGCGTAAAGAAGCCCGATTGACGGAGCACAAGAATGGCAATAGTAGTCAGAAACGAAGGCGCCAAAGTTAACTCCAACATCAACGTCACTCCCATGGTGGACGTGATGCTGGTGCTGCTGATCATCTTCATGGTGATCACGCCGATGCTTGAAAACAAGGTTAACGTGCAGCTGGCCCAGACCGAAAATGCCGTGGCGATGGATGATGCCAGCAAGGAAGACGCCGTCACGGTTGCCATCACGCGGGACAGCAAGGTGTATCTCGGCCAGGACCAGGTGCCGGTCGCGGACCTGGGACCCAAGGTGCAGGATCTGCTGCAGAACAAGACCAGCAAGATGGTCTATTTCCGCTCGGATGCTCGCGCGCACTACGGTACGGTGATGGATGCGATCGATGCGGTGCGGACGGCTGGAGTCGACGAGGTTGGCCTGCTGACCGAAAACCGCCAGCTGAACAAACCGCCCACAGGCGGGGAGTAGGGCACAAATCGATACGGAGTACGAGAAGGAAGTTCTCGTGGACCGGATCGGTTGTGAAGGCATGAACAGCGCATGTTGCGCTGAGTTCGAGTTGTATCACTCAGGGTGAGTGATCCGAGAAAAGAGGAACTGACTTATGGCAATGGGAAGTGGCTCCGGACCGGGCGGGCTGAACTCGGACATCAACGTTACTCCCCTTATCGATGTTTTGCTGGTGCTGCTGATCATTTTCATGGTGATCGTGCCGGTGACTCCGAAGGGACTGGACGCTCTGGTGCCGCAGCCGCCCAAGAATCCGCAGAACCAGCCGGAAAATAACCGCACGATTGTGGTGCAGGTTCTGGGCCAGGCGAACGGGATTCCAACGTACAAGATCAATCAGGACGACGTGGCCAAGAACCAGCTCCGGCAGCGGCTTGATGAGATTTTCGCGCCTCGCGCCGAGAAGGTGATGTTCGTGAAAGGCGACCCGAACCTGAACTTTTCCAGTGTGGCCGAGGTCATCGATATCGGTCATGCTGTCGGTGTGGACCACATCGGGCTGATTACTCCGAAGATCGAAGCAGGTCAATAGCGGTCCTCTTCGGCCCTGCTACGCCAGCCAAGTCAGAGGCCTGTCTGGGGGAGCGGAGTCCACAATTATTCCCCAACATGATGGATTTTCCCTGGAACTCTTGCCTAATGGCGTAAAGGAAGTACAATCACAGCGCAAGGGTTTTTCCTCCGCTGCGCTCTTGAAGCATCCCAATCATCAGCGCACGCTGGTGATTTGAAGGAGACGAGAAAAAACAATGAATCGCATG
>JAFAKX010000236.1 GCA_019234945.1 Silvibacterium sp. | reverse complement strand
CCCGAGCCCTCCGCTTGGATATGGTCCCCAGTTACGGCTGTAAGGCCATGCCGGAACAGCTCCAATCAGCAACAGAATGAGGATAATGATAAGCAGTGTCATTCTCTCTCCTTTCTTCCCTGAGCCATCGAACTACATCACCTGACTGACCCGGTCCCTAAGATGCACGGTCCGGTAAAGCGAGATACCTTCGTGCGAGATCCTCGCTTTCCCGGACCAGAACAACTTAGCCCGCTAACTACTGCTCGCGGGCCTCATGGAAGTACTTCTGCACACTTTCCAGGAACGACTGCGCCGCCGCTGGTGGAGGTACATTGCCGTGCAGGATGCTTTCGAAACTATGCGGCCCACCGTAAACCTTCTCCGTATCGTCCTTGTTCTGACTTACCGAGACCCCGTTCAAATCCACGCCTGCGAATAAGCCCCTGCTGCGGGACCAGGTGAGCAGTTCCGCTCGCATGGAGATATCGGTAGCAGCCTGTGCATCGCGCCCAACAGGACCGGCAGCCGCCGCTGCATCCGCTCCGATCTTGAACTTACTCTCCAGCAGATCCTCGTAGCCCTTATGGTTGGTTGCAACTAAAATCAGGTCGGTGCCCTGCCCGCCAATCTGGAAACCGAACGATCCGCCAGCCATGCGGATGAACACCGGCCCGCTCCATCCGTGGCCTGTGCGGCAGGTCACCACCCCCTGTCCATATTCCGCGCCCAAAATGAATGCGCCCTTCACCATCCCCGGAACTACACCGATGCAGACTGCCTTCTCCGCAATGCTCTCGGGAATGCCTTTATCTGGGGTGCCCATAATTTCCTCGAGGACCGCCCGCGCCGAATCGATCCGTGAATCCAGCTTGTCGACGTCGGAAGCACAGAACGCCGGGGTGGCCAGACCGGCCATGCATAACACTACAACCAGTCTCTTCATAAGAATTCCTCTTCGACCTAAATTCTTTCTTTTCTCACTTGAAATGGCCGCTCGCCATCTCGTTAAACTAGGATGCAAGTCCTGTACTCAATGAAATGGGCGAACTCGAAAAACGTCCTCCGTATCGCAAGCTCCATCAACTGATCACCTTGGGTATCTTTCCGCCGCTCAGAAATCGAGCCAACCCCAAGGCCCCTTTCCTGCATCTGACCGCGGAGTGCATTGACTGCGGCCTTGGTCCAACCATGAATTCGTTCACCCGCCAGGACACATCTCCCCTGCCCTCCAGGGCCAGGCTGTGGCTTACGCCACCCTAGGTAGCGGTCTCCGCATCGTCCCCCCCAAACCCCGCGTACCGAGTCATTTCAGGAGAAATCGATGAAACAGACCAGAGCCGATGCCGTACTTGAAGCAGGTCCTGCCGGCACTACGGAAGTCGCCGGGGCCGCACCGGCAAACGGCCATTCCGACCAGGCTGGCGAGCCAATGGCAGTCGAGCTGGGAGTAATTCTGGCCAGCCTGCAGCGGATGCACGAAGGCGACTTTTCAGTTCGCCTGCCCGGCTCATGGGTCGGCCTGCCGGGCAAGATCGCCGATACCTTCAACGACATCGTCGCCGCTAATGAACTGATGGCCCACGAACTGGCGCGGGTTGGCCAGGCAGTGGGAAAAGAGGGACGTATCCGCGAGCGCACGCGGCTTCGTGAGCCAGAGGGCGCTTGGCGCGAGATGGAGATATCCATCAACACACTCGTTGACGATCTGCTCCGCCCCACCACGGAAGTGACCCGCGCGATCGCGGCTGTCGCCCAGGGAAGCCTCAATGAGAAAGTCCGCCTCGACGTGGACGGCCGCCCGCTTGAAGGCGAGTTTCTCCGGTCAGCAAACATCGTCAACACAATGATCGAGCAGCTCGCCGTCTTCACTTCAGAGGTAACGCGCGTGGCCCGCGAAGTCGGGACCGACGGCAAGCTGGGTGGCCAGGCCGTCGTCCCCGGCGTCGCCGGCACCTGGAAAGATCTGACCGACTCCGTCAACCTCATGGCCAGCAACCTGACCAGCCAGGTCCGCAATATCGCCGAAGTTGCAACCGCCGTTGCCAGCGGTGACCTCTCCCGCAAGATTACCGTCGATGTCCGAGGCGAAATTCTTCAGCTCAAGGAAGCCATCAATACGATGGTCGACCAGCTGCGTTCCTTCGCGTCCGAAGTCACGCGTGTCGCCCGCGAGGTCGGCACCGATGGCAAGCTCGGCGGCCAGGCAGTTGTACCCGGTGTGGCCGGCACCTGGAAGGACCTCACCGATTCCGTCAACGCGATGGCCGGCAACCTTACGGCTCAAGTCCGAAACATCGCCGAAGTCACTACCGCCGTCGCCCGCGGAGATCTCTCCCGCAAAATCACCGTCGACGTGAAGGGCGAAATCCTCGAGCTCAAGGAGACCATCAACACGATGGTCGACCAGCTCAATGCCTTCGCCGGCGAAGTCACCCGCGTCGCCCGCGAAGTCGGCACCGAAGGCAAGCTTGGCGGCCAAGCCAACGTCCCCGGCGTCGCCGGAACCTGGAAGGACCTCACCGACAACGTCAACTTCATGGCCAGCAACCTCACTGGCCAGGTCCGCAACATCGCCGAAGTCGCAACGGCCATCGCCAACGGCGACCTTTCCCGCAAAATCACCGTCGACGTGCGCGGCGAAATCCTTCAGCTCAAAGAAACGCTCAACACCATGGTTGACCAGCTCAACCGCTTCGCCGGCGAGGTCACGCGCGTCGCTCGCGAAGTCGGAACCGAAGGACGTCTTGGCGGCCAGGCCAACGTCCCCGGCGTAGCCGGAACCTGGAAGGACCTGACCGACTCCGTCAACTCCATGGCCGGCAACCTCACGGCTCAAGTCCGTAACATCGCCGAAGTCACCACCGCCGTCGCCCGCGGCGATCTCTCGCGCAAAATCACCGTGGATGTGAAGGGCGAAATCCTCGAGCTTAAGAACACCATCAACACAATGGTCGACCAGCTCAACGCCTTCGCGGGCGAAGTCACCCGTGTCGCCCGCGAAGTGGGGACTGACGGCAAACTCGGCGGACAGGCGCTGGTAACAGGCGTCGCTGGAACCTGGAAGGACCTCACCGACAACGTCAACTTCATGGCCGGGAATCTGACGGCTCAGGTGCGCAACATCGCCGAAGTCGCAACTGCTGTCGCCCGCGGCGATCTCTCGAAGAAGATCACCGTCGACGTGAAGGGCGAAATCCTTGAACTCAAAGACACCCTGAACACGATGGTCGACCAGCTTCGTGCATTTGCCTCCGAGGTCACGCGCGTCGCCCGCGAAGTGGGCACCGACGGCAAGCTCGGCGGACAGGCCGCCGTCCCCGGCGTGGCCGGCACCTGGAAGGACCTCACTGACTCCGTCAACTCCATGGCCAGCAACTTAACTAACCAGGTCCGCAATATCGCCGAAGTCTCAACCGCCATCGCCAGCGGCGACCTTTCGAAGAAAATCACCGTGAACGTCAGCGGTGAGATTCTCCTGCTCAAGGAGACCATCAACACGATGGTCGACCAGCTCAACGCCTTCG
>JAFAKX010000103.1 GCA_019234945.1 Silvibacterium sp. | reverse complement strand
CCGAACACTGGGAAAAGCTTCCTAAGGCCGATCATGTTGCGCGTCCATTGCAGCAGCGAGGACGGATTCTCAAGCTGCTCCTGCACATTGACGGCAAGATACCCGTACACCGGATCGGAAATGACCGGGCTATAGAGCTGATCGGGGTCGGCCTGCGAGAACCCCGCGTTTTTTTCCGCATCCCACTGCATGGGAGTGCGCACGCCGTTTCGGTCGCCAAGCTCGATGTTGTCTCCCATGCCGATTTCGTCGCCGTAGTAGAGGATGGGCGTGCCCGGAAAGGAGAAGAGAATACTGTTCAGCAACTCGATGCGCTGGCGGTTGCCATCGAGCAAGGGCGCGAGCCGGCGGCGGATGCCTAGATTGAGACGCATGCGCGGGTTGGCGCTGTAGGCCAGATACATGTAGTCGCGCTCGTCGTCGGTAACCATTTCGAGTGTGAGTTCGTCGTGATTGCGCAGAAAGAGTCCCCATTGGCAGTTCGAAGGGATGTCGGGGGTCTGCGCCATAATCTCGGTGATCGGCAGGCAGTCTTCCTGGCGGATGGCGACGTAGATCCGCGGCATCAGGGGGAAATGAAATGCCATCTGGCACTCATCGCCGTCACCGAAGTACGGGCGCACATCGCTGGGCCATTGATTTGCCTCGGCGAGAACAAAGCGGTTTCCGTATTCGGAGTCAATGGCGGCGCGGAATTTTTTGATGATCGCGTGGGTCTCAGGAAGGTTCTCGCAGTTGGTGCCATCACGTTCGACGAGGTACGGGATGGCGTCCATGCGTAGCCCGTCGACCCCCATGTCCAGCCAGAAACGCATCACGGCCAACGTCTCTTCGACAACAAGCGGATTATCAAAGTTCAGGTCAGGCTGGTGCGAGAAGAAGCGATGCCAATAGTAGGCCTGGGCGACGGGATCCCAGGTCCAGTTAGATTTTTCGGTGTCGGAGAAGATGATTCGGACGTCCTGGAATTTCTTGTCGGTGTCGCTCCAGACATAGAAATCCCGCTCAACCGATCCCGGCGGAGCGTGGCGCGCGCGTTGAAACCAGCGATGCTGGTCGGAGGTGTGGTTGAGCACCAACTCGATCAGCACCTGCATACCGCGTTGGTGTGCGGCATCGAGGAGCTCCTGAAAATCCGCCAGGGTGCCGTAGCTGGGATTGACATTCGTGTAGTCGGAAATGTCATATCCGTCGTCGCGCAGCGGGGAAGGGAAGAAGGGCAATAGCCAGATGCAAGTGACGCCGAGGTCCTGCAGGTAATCGAGTTTCCCGATGAGCCCACGAAAGTCGCCGATGCCGTCATTGTTGTTGTCGGCGAAGGCCTTTACATGCAGCTCATAGATGACCGCATCCTTGTACCAGAGCGGGTCGCGTGCACTCCCCTGCTTTCTCATAATCAAGCGTCGATTCTCGGGTTGCACGGGTTGAATGCGATCATTCTGAAGGCCGGTTGCGGATCGAGTCTGCGTCATCTTTAATGTATTGAATCAGGGATAATAGCCCAACACAGCTCCAACTGGGAACAGCGTATAGTTTTCTAGAGAGTCATTCGGGCGCCTCGAAGTTGCGCTTTACTCAATCGCGGCCCACCAAGCTACTGGTCCAGCACTCACATAGAAGCTGCAGGCCACTCCTCCACTTCGGGAAGCATCTAACTGATACGCCTTGGCCGCAGCTTGATCTTGATCCGGCAGGTACGTGTTCACCATGCGAATTCTGAGCTGGCGATTGATTGTCGCACTGGTCATCGGAGTGACCTTGGTGTCTGTTGCCTCCTCCTGGTATGAGGTAAGAAGCCAGAAAGACGCGCTGCGCAGCGATCTGGAGCGCAAGGCAGGAACACTGGGAGAAAGCCTCGCAGCGACCGCCCAATTGTATCTCCTGGCAGGAGATCGCGACGGTCTCGAAGAGATGGTGGAGCGGTTTGGCAACCGGGAACACCTGATTGGAATTGGCGTTTATGGCTCGGATGGTTCTGTTCTGGCGATCACACCGGCACTCAATTCATTGATGCCGGGTTCTCCACGGATTCTGACGGATTCGCTTCGCGCAAATCGGGGCGAAAGCAACTACATGCGGCTCCATTTCAGGCGCGTGTACGTGCTCGCGATGCCCCTGCATGGCCCCAGGGGTGCCGTGATTGGCGGGATCCTCATGGCCCACGATACGGGGTACATCCGAACTGAGATTTTTCTGGTCTGGGGCCGAGTCTTTGTCCGGATTGCGCTGCAGGTGTTGGTGATAGTCGCGATCACGATCCTGATTGTGCGCTGGAGCCTGACCAAGCCGATCGCGCGTGTCGCCGACTGGATCAAAGCCCTGCGGACCGGCCAGCATGCTCCCCCGCCCGCACCGAGCGACATGGATTTCCTGCTTCCGCTCACCCGCGAAGTAGCGCCTTTAGCAAGGAGCATCCAGACTGCCCGCGGTGCGGCGGCCACAGAGGCCAGATTACGAATTGCAAATGAGTCCGAATGGACGGCGCAACGGCTCGCTGCGCACGTCCGCAGCAGACTTGAGGGCAGCAGCCTCTTCGTGGTGGCTAATCGGGAACCGTATATTCACAACTGGCGGGACGGAGTAATTCAAATGTCAGTTCCGGCCAGCGGCCTGGTTGCGGCGATCGAGCCGATTCTCTGCGCTTGTAACGGCACTTGGGTGGCCCATGGCAGCGGCAACGCCGATATGGAGATGACCGATGAGCATGACCGGCTGCAGGTGCCTCCGGACGAGCCGCTTTACACGCTGCGCCGCATCTGGTTGAGCGCCGAAGAGGAAGACGGCTACTACTATGGCTTCGCTAACGAAGGACTATGGCCGTTATGCCATAACGCGCACACCCGGCCAATCTTCCGCGCAAGCGACTGGGAACACTATTACAACGTCAACCAGAAATTCGCCGATGCGCTCGTTGAGGAGATAGGAGCCGAGGAGCACCCGGTCGTTCTGATTCAGGACTACCACTTTGCTCTGCTGCCCCGAATGGTGAAGAACCGGCTTCCACAGGCGCGGATCGCGATTTTCTGGCATATCCCATGGCCGAATCCGGAATCCTTCGAGATTTGCCCGTGGCAGCGTGAACTGCTCGATGGCCTGCTCGGCGCGGACCTCATCGGCTTCCATGTGCGGGCGCACTGTAACAATTTCCTCAATACCGTCGATCACGTACTTGAGGCGCGAATCGACTGGGAGCACTTCGCGGTGAAACGCAACGATCACACGTCTTTGGTTCTGCCGTTCCCCATCAGCGTTGAGTGCTGCGATGACACCGGTGCCAGGTCCGGAACCGACGTGGCCGACGAACGGCGGGCCGTGCTCAAGGCCGCCGGCATAGAAGCGACGTACATCGGCGTCGGTGTGGACCGTATTGACTACACGAAGGGCATCATCGAGCGGTTCCAGGCTGTTGAGTCTTTCCTCGAGCGATATCCGAGTTATCAGGGGAAGTTCACATTTTTCCAACTTGGCGCGCCGACGCGCACGCACATCAAGCGCTATGCGGATTTCCAGGCGGAGGTTGAGGCCGAGGCGAGCCGCATTAACGCACGCTTCAAGCGGGGCAGATGGTCTCCCATCATTTTGCAGGTACGACAACACAGCAAACAGGAAGTGCAGCGCTACTACAGGATCGCTCACCTGTGCATGGTAACGTCGCTCCACGACGGAATGAACCTCGTGGCGAAGGAGTTTGTCGCAGCTAAGCAGGATGAGCGGGGCGTGTTGATCCTCAGCCAGTTCACTGGTGCAGCGAGGGAACTGCGGGACGCCATTATCGTGAATCCTTACGACATTGAGGCGACAGGGGAGGCAATCGCGCAAGCGCTTCGAATGGATGTAAACGAAATGACGGAACGCATGAGGCGTATGCGCAACACGATACGAGAGCACAATATCTATTGGTGGGCGAGCAGCCTCATCGGGACCCTATGCGAAGTGCGCCTGGAGCAGGCTGAACAGGTGGCCGTATCGGCGAGTGACAGGGTAACAGTGGAGACCTAGATTTTGCGGAGCAGGGAAATTGAAAGCTCGCTGCCGCAATCGGCGGCGCTTGCGAATTTTTGGGATCGCTTGGAGTTCGCGCCGTCCTCGGCTTTGCTGCTGGACTATGACGGTACTCTGGCGCCGTTCCGCCTGGAACGCGACCGAGCATATCCCTACCCGGAAGTGGTACCGATTCTGGAGCAAATCGTAGATCGGAGCAAGACCCGAGTCGTCATCGTCTCCGGCCGCCCTGCTGGGGAAGTGAGGGACCTGCTCAGTCCGCTAAACAAGCTGGAAATGTGGGGAGCGCACGGGCTTGAACGCATTTCGGCAGAAGGCAACTATCAACAGGCTGCCATTCCCTGGAATACTTTGGAACTGCTGTCACAGGCCCGTGAGTGCGTGATGAAAGCAAACCTGACCCCGATTGCAGAAATAAAGCCGGGCGGGATTGCGATTCACTGGCGCGGCATGTCCCGGGACGAAGTGGAATCGCTGGAGAAACCCTTGATGGAGGGTTGGGAGGGACTTGCCCGATGCCCGGAGTTGAAGTTGCTCAGGTTCGAGTCGGGCATCGAGCTTCGCGTGGCGCGTCCTGACAAGGGCGATGCAGTCGCGTCGATCGTGAACGAGTCGGGTCGAGCCGCCGAGATCGCTTATCTCGGCGATGACCTGACCGACGAAGATTCCTTTCGGGCGCTAAATGGCCGTGGGATTACGGTTCTGGTGCGCCCGGAATACAGAGAGACAGCGGCGCAGGTCTGGCTCAGGCCGCCGGGAGAGCTAATCGATTTTCTTCTGCAATGGCTCAACAGAATTCAGTAAGCTCCGTCGCCCTTAGCCGCGTAATCCTAAAACCAACACCTTGTGCACGTGAGGCATCCATAGATCCAACACTGCCTGTATTGCCCTTTGCATCGCAGCATGGCTGAACTGAACGTATGAAAGAATCGAACTCCCCCGCGAAGGGCGGAAGCCCGTGGCTCGACCGGCTCAAGGCTCTCCGCAACCTGCCCCACGTTCTCCGCATTCTCTGGGAATCCGGACCGGGCGTGGTTTCGTGGGGAATCGCGCTGCGCGTCATCGTCGCAGTGCTCCCGTTCGGAATCGCCAAGGTTGCGCAGTACATCATCAACGACATTGCGGCAGTCCTGCGCGGTCAGCCATTATCCTCGCGGTTCTGGATATTCGTCGGTACCGAGGTCGTCCTCAACGTTCTGGTCGGCCTGATCACCCGCGCCATCGACTACTCGGACTCGCTCCTCTCCAACCGCTACACGCAGCATGCGAGCGTGAAGGTGATGGAGCAGGCCGCGAAGCTCGATCTGACGACCTACGAAAATCCCCTCTACTACGACCGGCTGGAGCGGGCGCGAGTGCAGGCCACCGATCGGCTGGCGATGATCCAGCAGATGGGGCGGCTCGTCCAGCAGGCTATCACGACACTGACGTTTTCGGCGGCGCTCGCATGGGAATCTCCGTGGCTGGTACTGCTCCTGATGGTGGGAGTGCTTCCGTCGTTTGTCGGCGAGACGCACTATGCCTTTCTTGGATACGCCAAGAATTTCCGCCAGACACCCGCAAAGCGGCAGATGGATTATTTGCGACAGGTCGCCGGCAGCCGCGAAGGCGCAAAGGAAGTAAAACTTTTCGGCCTCAACAAATTCTTTACGGTAAGATTCCAGACGCTGGCGCGGCAGATCTACGTCGAGGATGTTGCTCTCGCCAGGTCGAAGCTGTTCGTAGGCGGGCTGCTCGGCGTCATCGGAACCCTGGGCTATTACGGAGCCTTTGTCTATGTGATCTGGCGGACGATCCACGGCGCGTACAACATCGGTCAGTTCACGTTCCTCGCTGCGGCGATTCAGCAGGCCAGTTCGAATCTGCAGCAGGTATTCTCCACGGTTTCTGGTATCGCAGATCAGGCTCTCTTTCTTACTGACCTGATCGCCTTCTTCGAGATGAAGCCGACGGTGGAATCGAAGCCAAATGGCTCACC
>JAFAKX010000098.1 GCA_019234945.1 Silvibacterium sp. | reverse complement strand
TCGTTTGAGAGCGAAATAACGAAGGACACAGGCTCGAGGCGGTAGACATCACCAGGCTTCAGCGTCACATGAAAGGTGTAGCGCGCCCATTCGGGGCTGCTGGCGTCCAGCTTCGCTTCTGCCAGTATCCGGTCGTTTGTCCGATCGCCGCCGTAGCGCTTTCTGATCGAGACAGACAGCGCCGCAGGTCCGCCCAGGTGCTTCACCCAGATGCTGCCGTTGTATTCCAGCGTGCGCTGCACCGGCAGATAAATTCGCTGGGAGATGCCCGTCTCACCGGTGGGCAACGCCATGATCTCAAGCGACCGGCTGGAGTTCGCCGCGTCATCCCAGCGCGGTTCATAGCGATTGCCCTGGCTTGAAACCAGAGGCTCCCATGGCAATGGCAATCCGAGCTGTGATCCGCGCAGCAACTCTGGCTGCTCACGCACCATGCGTTCTACTTCGGAGGCGCTCCAGAGGCCGTCCTCGAGGCTTCCGTTTTCTACCAGCTCGGCCCAGAGTCCTCCATAGGTGGAGCGGCCGATCGGCTCGAGGAAGCTGCCGAATATGCTTGATGGGATTTCCGATGCAGCAGGACGGTCGGCATGCACGGTGATGTGCAGGTCGGGATTCTTCCCTGGGTCTGGCGTGTGGTCCTGAATCTGTCCATAAGCGGCATGAGCGAGTGAGATCAGCGCAACCGCAAGCAGGCAGCTGATCTGTTCTCTAAGAACAGCGAGCATGGATATGGTCTTCCTCGATGACTGGCAGTCCAAACCGGCGGCAGAATCCGCAGTATATTTGCGCAGCCGATACGAGGAGAACTGTTCACCTGAACTAGAGTGGGCGTTGTCCCGAGTTATAAACTGGCGCGTAAGCGTGAGCAGGTCGAGGCGGATTTTCCGGTGAGAGAGTTTGCCGACAATGGTGTGGAACAGAGGAGGATAGTGAGGCCGCTGTCACAGTTATGCGTTGCGGCCGTGATTTGCGTGCTGCTGGCCATGCTTGGTAACCGGGCAGGTGCACAGACAGCCACCTCTAACGACGAGTCGCCCGGCGATCTGGCGCGAGCCAGAGCTTTTCTCCAGCAAGGGCAATATGCCGAGGCAGACAAGGAACTGCGTGCATATCTCGCAGGGCATCCGACCGATGTGGACGGACAATATCTGCTCGCCTTCGTGCTCTTCAGGGAGAACAAGCCCGCCGATTCCCTGAACGCATATACGGAGGCAGCGCGGCATCGTCGTCCGAGCGCGGCAGACCTCAAGACCGTGGCACTCGACTATGTGCTGCTCAACGATTACGCGGACGCTGAGCACTGGATTCACTATACGCTGTCGATGGATGCCGACGACCCCGAAGCATGGTATGAGGCGGGACGCATCGAGTACACCCTCAACCACTTTCGGCCTGCGCTTGAGTCGTTTCAACGGTCACTGCAACTGAATCCGGCTTCAGTCAAGGCGGAGAACAATCTCGGCCTGACGCTCGAAGGGCTGAACAGGGTCGATGAGGCGGTCGCGGCGTACCGGAAAGCGCTCGCCATGCAGGCCACATCGCCACACCCGAGCGAGCAGCCCATGCTGAATCTCGCCACGGTGCTCATCGATCGCAATCAACTCGATGAAGCTCAATCCCTGCTGCAGCAGGCCACGCAAATCGCGCCCAACGACTGGAAGATACTCGCGCAGCTTGGGCGACTATACACAGAGAAAGGTGAACTCGACGCCGCACGGAATGCGCTGGAGCGGGCGGTCGCGATCGAGCCGGAAAAGGCCTCGCTGCATTTCCAACTCGGGCAGGTCTACAAAAAGGACGGAGAGACAGAAAAGGCCCAGGCCGAGTTCGCAACCACCCAGAAGCTGCTGGGAACGAACTCGTCGCCAAAATAATCATGAGCGAATTGCCGTTCCGGGTGGCTAGTTGCCCTCGGTCAGCGGTACTACCTCCCGTGCCGCAACCGCAATGTATAACCCGGACCCCAGAATCAGCGATCCACCCATCAGCACATAGAATCCCGGCTTGTCATGCCAGACAAGGTACGAAACCAGCGCTCCCGTGAGCAACTGGGTGTAGTGGTACTGCGATACATTCGCTGCCGAAGTATGCTTAACCGCAATGTAAAAGCAAAGCGTCCCCAGCGCGCAGAACAATCCCATGGCGAATAATCCTGTCGTGAGCCGCACCGTCAACGGTTCAGCATGTACCAGAGTCATCAGCGCAAACCCCGCTGCTGCCGTCACCAGGCCGGAGAAGAACGCCAGGCTCTCCGGAGGCTCGGTTCGGGTCAAGACACGGGACCACACCATATTCACTGAGAAGCATGCGACGCACACCATACACGCGACGAAACCGATCCAATCGCCTTCTCGCGCGCTGCTCCACGGATGCACGGCAATGAGCACTCCCGCAAACCCGGCTCCGATGGCCGCCGACTTCTTCCACGGCAGTCCTTCACACAGAAACACCGCCGACAGCAGCGCAATCACCATCGGAGCTGTAAAAACGAGGATGTAGAAGAGCGTCAGCGTCAGATGCCGCAGCGCGATGACTACGCACACATTGTTCGCCATATCCAGGCAAGCCCGCGCTACCTGGCGGTCAAGGCGGTGCGGGCGCAACACCTGCACCTGACGCCTGCCCATGGCATACATAGCCAGAAACATGGCCATGAACAGCCCGAGAAACGCTACCATCTCATAGGCTGGCAATCCCGATTGCCCGACCAGCTTGATCGAGCTATCTGCCAATACCCAGCAGGTGAACCCCGCCATCGCAAACCCTATCGCTCCCAAATCCGAAACCTTTGCTTGTTGCATCTCGTCTCAACGTACAGGAAACTGCAGCACAGCGCGTCCGCTACACAACGTGCGGAAAAGCCGTCGACTCGGGGGCAGATGAACACGGAGTTGTCTGTGATGAAGCTCTACTATTAAGTCACATATACCAATCTTGCAGCATCCACTCCAGGAAATACCTACACTATGGAACGAATTCGTCGCGATTCGACAGAGCATTCGATAGTGGCCGGCACATTTGGAGGAAGGCGTGATGCCGGCATTCGCCGGATGTCCAGGGCGCTGTGGAGTTTTGCTCTTGTGCTAGTACTTTGCTCGACTCACCTTTCGGCGCAGGAGCATCAACACACTTCCGCCTCCAAGCCCGAATACCAGCGATCAGATGCGCCCCTTGAGATGCGCATCAATGACCTGCTCAGTCGGATGACTCTCGAAGAAAAGGTTCACCAGCTCGACCTCTATTCCGGCGCTGCGGCGCATAAATACGTGGACGATGATAGAACTCCACTCTTCCCATTCGGCTTCGGTCTAAGCTACACCACGTTTCGCTATGACCATCTCGTCATCCATGCTCCGGAACCGGGAGACAAGGGCGTTATCCACATTACCGTCGACGTAACAAACACAGGTGAACGGGATGGGGACGAAGTTGTCTTGGTGCCCGGAGGGGGACTTGAACCCCCACAGCCCTCGCGGGCCTGCGGATTTTAAGTCCGCTGCGTCTGCCGATTTCGCCATCCGGGCTCGGTGATGGGCGCTGCAGCTATCGTATCCGATTCGTGATTCGGAAAGAGAGAACGGGAGACAAAAAGGCCGCGCTCTTGTCGAGCACGGCCAGAATGACTTGCTGCGGGAAGAGCGGTTGCGGTTCGTCAGCGCGCCAGGTCGCGCGCAGAAGCAGGCAATATTCAATGCGGTTTGCGGTACTCGATTTCGTCGCCCCGAAGGTAATATTCCGCCGAGCAGTTGTCGGCGCCGCAGATCATCGATTCGATGCCGGCGAATTGCGCGCGGGTGATCAATCCCAGCGCGCCGCAGCTTGGGCAGGCGAGAACGGCCCAATAGGGATTCTGGGCGTCTCCGAGGGATCCTGCATTTTCCAGTACAAAAAGTGTTCCCGGTTCCATCTGCTCTGGTATCCACTGCTCGAGCAATTGCAGTTCCGATGACATGTCTCCCCCTTTTAATGCTTCCGCGGATCTCATTTCGCGGAAGCTCATCGTTCCCTCTGTTGTGCGGTGCGGAATGCCGAGTCCGCACCACCAGCTGCTCCCTTATGTGTTCAACGCCGCCACAATCGGAAAGTTCCTATGCCATGGCGCCTTGCTTCCCTGCCCTCCTCACTCGTTCTACCGGTTTGCGTTCTACTGACGTTGCAGCCGGCTCTTTGAGTAATCCCTTCAGTTCGACGCGCACCGGTTCGATCGCGTCGTTCAGGCTTATCAGAAGCATCGGCTGCATTGAGCTTCTCAATAGTTCAACGATCTGCTTTGAATCGGTTTCGAGGAACATGCGCTTGCCGGCAAGCAGAAGATGGTATTCGCGATCGCCGGTAACGAGGTCCGCAAGGCGCATGTGCAGCTCGTTACGCAGCAGACGCAGGACGCGGCGCACCTGGGCGAGCGAAATGTTGCGCCTGCGCAGCTGTCCGATGACCAGGATGTCCACAAGGTCCGCTGCCGAATAGACGCGGTTGCGGCCGTGCCGCTCGGGAACTACGATGCGCCGCTCGTCCCACCACTGAAGCTGCCGGGCGCTGACAACGGTCAGGTCGAGAACGTCGCGCGTGCTGAAGAAGTCTTTCAGCATTCCCAGCTGAATCCCGCTCCAAACATTTCTTGGCTGAAATGTTTGACGTCATTCTTTCCGGAGCGGGAGCGCCTGTCAATGCCTTTTCAGAAGGGAGAGCGACTGTGGCAATTACTTCCTGGATTACCGGCGGCCATCACCGCACGGGAGAATGTACGCAAGATTTGACGGCTTCAGCAACACGCAGGATGTCAGGCGGGGTCAGATAGGGATGCATGGGCAGACTCAGCACGCGGCGGGCTGCTTGTTCGGCGTGCGGAAAGCTGCCCGGGCCATATTCCAGCGATGCGAAGATCGGCTGCTGGTGGAGAGCGACAGGATAATGCACGGCTGTAGGGATGCCGGCTTCGCGCAGGGCGGCTTCGACGGTATCACGGTCGTCAACTTCAATGGTGTATTGTGCCCAGGCGGTGGTTCGGTTGGGAGCCAGCTTCGGTGTCTGCACCGCATCCTTGAGAAGGGAGGTGTATCGGTTTGCGGCTTCGGCGCGGGCGAGCAGTTCGTTGTCGAAGACGTCGAGCTTAGCGAGCAGCACTGCGGCCTGGATCGTGTCGAGGCGGCCGTTAATGCCGATGCGGGTGTGGTGATAGCGCCGGTCCTGTCCGTGGTTGCGCAGCTCCAGCATGGCCGTGGCCAACCCGTCATCATTGGTGAAGCAAGCGCCGCCGTCTCCATAGCAGCCGAGCGGCTTTGACGGAAAGAAGCTGGTGCAGCCGATGGTGCTCAGGTTTCCGGAGTGGCGGCCGAAGTAGAGCGCGCCGAAGCTCTGCGCGGCGTCTTCGATGACAGGAAGCTTATGGCGCACGGCGATGGCGTTGATGGCGTCCATCTCGGCCGGCTGCCCGTAGAGGCTGACGGGCATGATCGCGCGGGTGCGTGGCGTGATAGCGGCTTCGATCTTTGCGGGATCGAGATTCCAGGTGGCAGGATCGATCTCGGCGAAGACGGGTTTTGCGCCGAGCAGGGCAATCATTTCTCCAGTGGCAATAAACGTAAACGGCGAGGTTACGACTTCATCTCCGGGACCGATACCAAGGGCCATGAGAGCCAGCAGGAGGGCGTCCGTCCCGCTCGCGCAGCCGATGCAGTACTTCGCCCCAATACGAGCGGCGAGCCGCTCTTCCAGTTCGTGGACTTCGGGTCCGAGGATGTATTGGCCATGATCGAGGACGGTCTGAATGCGAGCGTCGATGGAGGACTTCAGGCGGCGATACTGCGTCTTGAGGTCGACAAACTGCATACCTCTATTTTCGCCGATGGCAGCGAGTGTGTCGCGCGGTCACTCGTGAGACTCAGTGGAGGCCTGCTGTGAGCTGGCACGGTCGAGCTCGCGGTAAATCTGCTGGTTGCGGATGATCGCCTGAACGTACTCGCGGGTCTCGGTGAAAGGGATCGATTCGACGAACTCATCCATGTCGCGATAGTTGCCGGCGGACTGCCAGTCGACAACGCGCTCGTCTCCCGCGTTATAGGCGGCAAAGGCATACTCGGGGTGGCCGCCGAACTTGTTCAGCGTCTGCTTGAGGTAAAGGGTGCCGAGACGGATGTTTGTAGAGGGATCGAGGAGCTGATTGGTCTCGAAGTGGTGAATCCCTTCTTCCTTAGCCATGCTCTTGCCTGTACTGGGCAGAAGTTGCATGAGCCCGTAAGCGCTCTTGTTCGAGACGGCGCCCGGGTTGAATTCCGACTCCTGCCGGATGAGTGCGGCGACCATGTAAGGGTCGAGGCCGTTGGCCGCTGCGCTCTGCTTGATATCTGACCAATAGGGCTGCGGGAAGAGGATGCGCCAGCAGCCCATGGGGATGGCCTCGATCGGCGCAGAGGTGTAGAAAGGCAGAGCGCGCTTCAGTAGGCGCATGGCGCGCCAAGTCTCACCGTACGACGCGTAGATCTCGGCCTCCGCAAAAGCGCCCCACTCCTCACTGCCGTCCGCTGCCTGGATCTCGGGGTCAATGTATTCGTTGAGCCCGGCGTTGGCGAGCAGCTTTGCCTTCACGACATGGGGATCGTCTTCAGGCACGTCATCACTAAGCTCGGGGATCGTCTCCGGATGCATGGCCTCAAGCACCGAGAAGCTTGCCGGAACGATGTGGCCAAGCTGGTCCAGCCGCTGCTGCGCCAGAGCCGCGTAGTAGTAGTGGCGATAGACGCGTGCAACAGCCTTGTAGTAGGCGGCAGCCATCTCTGGCTTGTGATCGTCTTCGTACAAGCGGCCGCGCCAATAGATGGCCCCGGGAATCTCCTTGCCTCCGGCGAAGTCGGCAATCTGCGCGTCGAAGAGGCGCGCGGCTTCCTTGTATTCGCCAATACGGTAGTTGAGCCAGGCGGCGCGCCAGTGGCTGCTCGGCGAGTAGTTCGAGCACGGGCCGTTGTGCGGCGACTCGCAGGACTTGGGGAAGCGCCTCGCGAGCTCGCCGTAGTAGACGATGGCGCGGAGATTATCCTTGCGCAGCAGGTACATGTTTCCGCTCGAGTAGAGCGCCTCGGCCAGCCATGGGCTTTCGGGGAAGCGCGTCTTCATCTGCTCGACGATGAGCTGCTGCGTTGTGGTGTCGTCCTTGCTGCGTGCCAGCTCCATCAGGAGATACTGCCGGCGCGCGCCCGCTTCGTCGGAGGTATCGGGCAGCCGGTCCAGCTCCTGCTTGCTCAGGCGCTTCAGCTTCCAGTTGCAGTGAGCCGCTGCAACCAGCAGGCTGTTGCGGACGCTGTCGTCGAGGCTGGAGTCGCCTGCAAGCGAGTGGTATTCCTCTTCGGCATCACTGTAATGGCCAGCCGCGTAGAGCGCGTCGGCGTGGTGGCGCCGTTGCTCGGGAGCCAGGGACGCCAAGGTTCCCGAGGAGACAAGCTGTGCCCTCGCTTGCGCTGCTTCACTGCTTAGCGGGAAATTCAGGTAGACGTGGCGGAACTCCTGGTCTGCCTCAGCCGATGGGCCGGCCATGAGGTGTGCCTTGGCTAGCGCGAGCTGAAAATCCGCTTTATTGGCGATGGTGTCACTGCTGTGCGCGTTGAGAATCCTCAGCGCGGCCTGCGAATCGCCCTCCTGCAGGAACAAATTCGCCTCGAGAACGGGGATGCTGCGGACAAAGATAGAATCGGGATGCTTCTGCGTGAACTGGCTGAGTACTGTTTCCGCTTCGGGCAGCTTATTGTCCTGAAGGTACGCCTGCGCGGTGAGGTAGTCGGCATAATCGTCGAGAGCCTGACCGGCCTGGTTAGCGGAGCGAAAAGCGCTGACGGCATCGGAGTATTTGTGGTCGAGGAGATACGCGTGTCCGATAGCCAGATACGCAGCCGCAGCGGCCTCACCCGAATGGCCGTGCGCATAAGCCGACACGCCGGCATACGCGGCAGGCGAGCGCATGGTGGCAAGCTGCTGCGCCATGGGACGAAGCTGAGACGAAGCCACGAATGCCTGATGGAATTGCCGGCTCCGGGCGAGCTGCTTCGCTGTAAGCGGCTTGCGGGCGCGCCTGTGCTTCGTCTTCGAACCATGCGCGGCAGTGCTGTGGGACGATGCCGTGTGCGTGGATTTGTGGCTAGCGGTACCGCTCTTCTTTGCTGACGAGGAGGTCGATGTGTGCTTTTTCGCGGAATGCGTGGAATCAGTCTGGGCTGCGACAATACCGGGTCCACCGGCAAGAACCCCAGCGATCAAACCTGCGGCAAAACCCGTCCGCCAACCCTGCTTCTTCGATACTTTCGCGCGCGCCACTTCCATCTTCCCCTGACTGTACTTTAAGGCGAAATTGCCGAAGCGTGGGACCCAAAACAGCGGGAAAATACCAATGTTTCCAACTTGGATACTTCGAGGCCGAGAAAGGCCTTATTCCTGTTCGATTGGACGCTACAGAGGAAACGGTGGGAGCGGATTTTCCCGGCGGTTTTGCTCTTCGCATATCCGCCATTTAGGATGGAAATATAAACAGAGATCGAATCGGTCCTATTTTCGACCGGTCCATTTTCTGAATCTATCTGTCATGTCGACTATCCAAACACAAGGAACTGAGGAGATTCACCCCGACGTTCTGCTCGTCAACCGTGCACGTGAGGGTGACGTAGAGGCGTTTGAGAAGCTGGTGCGGCAGTACGACCGCCAGGTTTTTCGAATCGCCCAACACATTACGCAGAATCGCGAGGACGCCGAAGATGTAGTGCAGGACGCGTTCCTCAAGGCTTACGAGAAGCTCGACCAGTTTCAGGGCAATTCCAAGTTCTATACCTGGCTGGTTCGAATCGCTGTGAACGAATCCCTGATGCGCCTGCGCAAGCGGCGCACCGGCCGCATGGTGTCGATCGACGAAGATGTTGAGACGGACGAAGGGTCGATGCCTCGGGACCTCGCGGACTGGGCTCCGGACCCCGAGCAGATGTATGAGCAGTCGGAGATGGCAGAGATTCTGCGCAAAACGATTCAAGGGCTTCCGCCGGGCTTCCGCGTAGTGTTCGTGCTGCGAGACGTGGAAGGACTTTCAACGGAAGAGACAGCTGAAAGCCTGGGGCTCAGTATTCCAGCTGTAAAGTCGCGCCTGCTGCGGGCGAGGCTGCAGTTGCGGGAGCGGTTAAGCCGGTATTTCCGCGATAGAAACAAGGATGGTGTGAAGTGACCTGCTCAGAGTTCCTGGCGCACTTGGATGACCTCATCGATGACCAAGTAACCGTTCCAATGCGGACTGAGCTCGAAGAGCATCTGCGTGGATGTGAGCATTGCGTGGTTACGCTGAACACGACACGCAAGACGATCGAGATCTATCGCAAGCACGAGATCTACGAGCTGCCCAACGAACTGCGCGAACGGCTCCAGAAGGCGATTCTGGCCAAGTGCAAAAAGTGCTAGTGAGGCCTGCGAGCTGCCCTGTTAGTCAAAATGTCAGAGCCAAGAAACTGAAGGGCGCCTGGGTGGCGCCCTCTGCCGAGTCAACTCTCGATCTCGGGTCTTAATCCAGCGAACCCGGTTTCAGATTGCTGTTTGGCGTTGAATTGCCGCCAGTGGTGGTCGTTCCGGAGTCGTCGCGACGGTGCAATGTAGGCCGGTCGTCGGTGGTGCTGCTCGGGTTATTGGGATCGGGGTTGTTGCTCACCCGGCGCAGCGTCGGCTTCTGGGCGTTGTTCTTGTCCGTGAGCTTGCGCTTGTTCTCGATGCGCGCCAGCCGAGTCTTCACGTCGTCAAACTCCGAGGTGGTGACGAGATACTCGTCACGCGGCGGAAGAATCTTTGCGATTTCTTCCTGCGAGTGAGCGATGCGGTCCGGCGTCTGCGGATGGTCGGAGAAAGCGCGGGCCACGGCGCCGGGCTTGTGCTTCTGCAAGTCCTGAATCTTTTCGAAGAAGGTGACAAACGCCTGGGGATCGTAGCCCGACCGATACATATATTGGAGGCCGAGATAATCCGCCTGCGCCTCGAACTCACGCGAAAACTCGAGGAATGTCAGCGGGATCGCCAGGTTCGCCGCTTCGTAAATGCCGTAACCGGCCCAGCCGCCGATGAAGATCAGCGGGATTGTGCCCAGCTGCGCGTAATTGGCGCGGGTCATCTCGCGGGCGGCGTGGTGGGCGCAGACGTGGGCTGTTTCATGGGCCATTACGCCGGCGAGTTCGGCCTCTTCGTCGGCAGCAAGGATCAGCCCGGAGTTCACGTAGAAGAATCCGCCCGGCAGGGCCATCGCGTTGATCTCGTCCGAGTCGATCACCTTGATGGTGAAGGGCACCTTGCAGTCGGAGTTCTTGACGATGTTCTGACCGACGCGGTTGACGTACTCGGTGACCACGGGATCGCTGATGAACTTCGTGCTCTTCTCGATCATGGCGGCGTACTGCTTGCCCATCTTGATCTCAGACTCAGTGGAGTACCAGTTGCCCATACCCCGGGCGCCGATGTCACGCGTGCCGACAGAGTTCACGTCGTTGATGCTTCCCTTCTTGACGCCGGGCATCGTACCGTCTCCCGACTGTCCGCTCGAAGCGGCGGGAGCGGGCGTGGACGGCGCGGCTGTGCTGGACTGGGAGTCGGGAGCCTGATCGGGATTCTGTGGTGCACCGTTCGGCTTGGCATCCGGAGACGGCAGCGGAACTGAACCGGCGGACTGGCCGGCGGTTGAGGTCTGACCGGAAGCGGGAGCGCCGCCGGCCGGCTGCTGCTGGTTCTGTGTGCCCTGCGATTGGGCGAAGATCGAGACAGAAGCAAGCGCCAGAGCTGCCGCTATGGCCAGGGTCGCTGGTGAGCGATGGATGAAACGCGAGATTTGCATGGAGAATCCCCCGGGAACAGACCGGTCTCTGCTCTCTTAGACGTTAGTATGCGCCTTTTCGATGATGCGCGTCGCGAGGTTTTTGCTGCCGCTACAACAGAGTAGACGCGACCGAGGCTGCCGCAGGCCCTGAATCGAGCCGGGATTAATCGAGCCAGGGTCGAAGCGGAGCCGGGATCCGGATTGTCCGGGTACGAACAGCCAAACCTGAAAGCGGACATCCCTACGGATCGGGCAATCGCTTTATCCCCCAATCAATGGAGTGAACTGGCGACCAAAGGCGATTGGCAAGCGGCGTGCTCGCTATAACCCCAATCTGTTGTTGCGTTTCGAAGGGAGCCTGCCCATGCATACCCTGTTTCAGGATTTCCGCTACGCGCTGCGGCAGTTGCAAAAGAGCCTGGGATTCACCCTGACGGCGGTCGCCTCGCTCGCGCTGGGCATCGGGGCAGCAACCGCGGTTTTCAGCGTGATCTATGGGATCCTGATGGACCCTTATCCGTACGCGAACGCCAAGCGGATGGCCCACCTGGTGGTACAGGACAAGACCGGCGAAGACCAGTACGTTGGCATAACTGGCAGGCAGCTTCAGGAGCTGAGGCAGTCCCCTGTACTTGAAGACCTCGTTGGCTTTTACGGCCGGAGCCTGACAATGACCGGGCACGATCTTCCTGAAGATGTGCAGGCGAGCTACCTCACCTCCAACGGCTTCAACTTTTTCGGTGTTCCGCCCGCCCGGGGCCGCGGCCTTTTACCCTCAGACGCCGTAGATGGGCAAGACCCGGCACCAGTGGTCGTTCTCGGATACAAGTTCTGGCAGCGGCACTTCAACTCCGAGCCGTCCGTGCTGGGACAAACGATGCAGCTTCTCCGCAAGAACTACACCATCGTCGGCGTCGCCGCGCCCCGTTTTACATGGAACGACGCCGATGTCTATCTGCCCGCGAAGCTGCTACAGGTTCCGGAGCAGTTCTACGGCATCACGATGCGCCTGAAGCCGGGCGTGAGCCATGCGGCTGCCAACGCGGCACTGCAGCCGCTCATGGAGCGGTTCGCCAAAGAGAAGCCGCAGACCTTTCCCGGTCACTTTCGGATGAACGTTCAGGGGCTGAATGAGCATTTTGTGAAACGGCTTGGCGGTACTCTGGCGTTGCTGTTCAGCGCAGTCGGCCTGCTGCTGGCCATCGGCTGCGGAAACGTCTCGATCCTGCTGCTGGCGCGCGGCACGGCCCGTCAGCAGGAGTTCGCTGTCCGGGCGGCGATCGGCGCGAGCCGCCGCCGCATTATCCGCCAGCTGCTGACCGAGGCGCTGCTGTTATCGCTGACCGGGGTGGCCCTGGGAATACTGCTGGCGTACAGGCTACTTGCGCTGCTGGTGACGTTGTTGCCGCAGTATTCCTTCCCCCATGAGGCAGCCATCGGGATCAATCTGCCGGTGCTCGCTTTCAGCGTGTACCTGGCGCTGCTCACTGGAATCCTGTTTGGGCTTTGGCCGGCGCTGCAGTTGTCGCGTCCTGAGGTGAGCCAGGTGATGCAGTCGAGCTCGCGCAAAATCGCAGGTGCGGTGCGCGGGCGTGCCACGCACAACGTCTTGATCGCCGCCCAGATCGCTTTGACGCTGGTGATGCTCGCAGGAGCAAGCGCGGCCATGGAAGGCTTCCTCAAACTGATCCACACGCCACTTGGCTACGACCCGCACAACATCATGTCCGTCGGGATTCCGTTACACGACGGAACCTACAAGACCTGGGCGGAACGCGCGGCCTACTTCGAGCAATTGCGGGCCCGGGCAGCGACAGTGCCGGGCGTAAAGATAACTGCCATCTCGTCCAACGCCACCCCTCCATCGAACGGCTTCAACACACAGTTTGAGATTCTGGGGCGTCCGTCTACAGAACAGCAGTTCGCGCGGATCAATCTGGTGAGCCCGGAGTATTTTCCCGCGTTGCGCATCAGGCTGGCGCAGGGACGGATCTGGAATCAGACTGAGAATCACAATGCCGCGCACCTGGCGGTGATCAACCGGACGCTGGCGCGGCAGTATTTTCCCAATGGTGACGCGATCGGCCATTCATTGAAGGTGCCTGCCCTCATGCCTCAGCCCCCATTTCTCCTGACCGCCCCTGGCGCCGACCAATGGCTGCAGATTGTGGGCGTCATAGCGGACAAGCGCGATGATGGGCTGCGGAACCCGATCAAGCCGGAGGCGTTTGTTCCTTTCACGATAGGCATGGGCATATACACGCAGATTCTGGTGCGGTCGGACGTGCCTCCGCTGTCGCTGCTGCATGCTGTCGCGGCGCAGGTGAACGCCCTTGATCCCGACCAGCAGGTTAACGGTCAGGTGGAAGACCTGGAGCACTGGATCAGCGACCAGCAGGAGTGGCAACAGGAACATCTTGTTGCATGGATCTTCGGCGCCTTCGCGGTGCTGGCGCTGGCGCTGGCAGCAGCTGGCCTCTACAGCGTTGTCTCTTACACCGTCGCCCAGCGTACGAACGAGTTCGGCATCCGCATGGCGCTCGGCGCGCAGCGGTCCCACGTCCTGGGCGTGGTCTTCGCATCCGCAGTCGCGAGCGTCGGGGGAGGCATACTCGCGGGTCTGGCCCTCACCCTGGCGCTGAATAAGGTTCTGGCGCGATGGGCTGAAGGCAGCTCGCGCGATCCGCTGATTCTGCTCGCGGTCACGATTGTACTCAGTGCGGTTGCCGCGCTCGCCTGCGCATTACCTGCGCGCCGCGCCTCCAATGTCGATCCCATGACGGCGTTGCGCTACGAGTAGGGCAGCAGCTTGTTAACGAGACTGCACCTAGGGTCGGTAGCCATCGGTCATCCATTGCTTGAACAGTGCGACTTGGTCCGCAGTCCAATATGGACCGCCAGGCGGCATGCTGGGAGGATTACCCTCGACGGTTTGAAGCACGCTGTTGGCATTGTCTGGCTTTGACATGAAGGCGTAGTCGTCCAGCAGAATCTCATGGACCTTCATGTGTTTGATATCGATCTCTCGAAACAGCGGCTTGATATCCTTCGCGAAAGAAACAGCCATGTGAGAACCTCCTCAATCTGCGGATGAGAGAGCCCCTGATGAAGCGTGACCTATCAGGGGCTTACTATACGCCCGGTTTAACTTGTGGGCGGCGCGGACCGGCGTCGGCGTCCGCTGACGAGGTAAACGGCGGCGCGCAGCTCCAGCAGTGGGTCGGCGGAGGGCTCGATGCCGTCGACCCGCGGGATGGGATCGAAGATGATGTGCTGCTGCTCGCGGGCGTTATCGGAAACGAGCGCCGTCAGCTCGACGTCGCCCAGGTCGACGATCCTGCGCTCCTCGGGCCAGTGCACGGTCGCGTCGTCGACCACATCGCCCTCGTTCGCCAGCTGCGCCTTGATCTTGAAACGGACAGGTTTGCGGACGATCCGCTCGGCGATCTCCTTGAAGAGGTAGTCAGGCTGCTTCGCCTTCAACGCATCGGCGTCCAGGTGGTCGTCACCCTCCTCGGGGATGATGCAGTAGCGCCCGTAACGAGCCTCGCCGCTCTTACTGATGAAACGCATTGCTGTAACGCCGAAGTACGTCTCGCGGGCGAAGCTCGAAGGCGCGGGCTTCGGCGCCTGCACAAAGGCCAGCGCAGCCGGATGCGAGCCGAGGAAGGTTTCGACCGGCCAGGGATGCGGCTTCGACTGGTCACTCGACGCGGCGACGGCGCGCAGAAATTCGAGGAACTCCTCGCCGGTGCGCGTGGGGAAGCCGTCCGTCGAGTGCGCGACGATGTCGGTGTGGACATGCTCGGCCAGGTTGAACCGGACGGCCAGGCCGCGCGG
>JAFAKX010000228.1 GCA_019234945.1 Silvibacterium sp. | reverse complement strand
CCTCGCCGGCAAGCCGCGCTCCGCCTTTCATTACTTCGATAAAGGAGATATGGCCACCATCGGGCGCTTGGCCGCTATCGCGAAACTCGAGTGGCCATTCAAGGCGCACTGGAGCGGCTTCCTGGCGTGGGTCACCTGGCTTACCATCCACATTTTCTTTCTTATTGGCTTCAGAAACCGCATCATCGTGCTCTTCGAATGGATGTGGGGTTATTTCACCTTCACTCATGGCGTGCGGCTGATCACAGGAAGCGACTATCTTCCGGGCTGGCAAGCTGAGCACCATCCGGACGAGACAATCTCATTGCCGCTCGATGCAGCGTCGCCCGGCGCCCGGCACATGAGCTAGAACGGCTTCGCTCAGGCCTTCCAAGTTTCGGTCGTTTATGCCTTCCACACGTACAGGAAATTTTCGTCGCTGGACGTGGCGATTTCGATTTCTCTCTGCTTGGTAGCGCGGCTCAATGCGGAGCGAATATTTTCCTTCGAATCCGGCAACTCTGAAAGAGGGATCTTCAGCGCCGATCCGGGTTCCAAGTGGCTGATATCACTGAGCACCTGAAGAACGATCTTCTTGTGTTTGCCATCACGCCCCTTCGGAACATCGACTTGGCGCATGGATTCAAATCTCATCGGAACTGCCTGCGCTTCGTCTTTATCTGTCATAAAACTGCTCTTGGCGATGCGTTAACGTAACACTATCGTATCGCGAAGCGATCATAATCTAAAAGTGTCATTTCGCGCCAACAAGCTGCGCAAGAAATAGGCCTTACCTACGTTGTCATATTGCGGGAGCTAAATTGGAGGAAGGATTAATTGGGAAAAAGATAAGCCTTTCGCGCTAAATATCACATTTTAAATATTTAACCCGTATCAATTCAGGGGTGCTAGGTTTGTAGCGGGAGATGTTTCGATGGCAGAAAAACTGAACTTCACTACGGTTCCTTTGGCGGAAATCGAGCACGCGCACCCCCAACCAGCACCCCAGCCTGTGGTGCTGGTCGTCGATGATGAGCAGGTAATCGCCGATACGCTCGCGGCGATCCTCTCCAATAGCGGCTACACGGCCCTGACCGCTTACGATGGAGCTACTGCTCTCGAGATGGCGGGCGTGATCCCTCCGCAAATGATGATCAGCGACGTGTGTATGCCCGGCATGAGTGGGATCGAACTCGCTATTGCAATTCGCGAAGCCATCCCGGACTGCAAGGTTCTCCTGTTCTCAGGGCAGGCATCGACCGCCGACATGCTAGCCACGGCTCGTACTGCCGGATACGAATTCGAAGCGCTCTCAAAGCCGGTCCATCCCTCCGAACTCCTGGCGCGTATTTCAAAGTGTCTGGCTGGCCCGGCCCGGGAGACGCCTGAATCATGGTCTTTTTCGCAGCGAGTTCAAGGCGAAGCGCACTCCGCATAGGCAGGTCTGAGCCGGCATCGATTCTGATATAATGTGTTTACGCTCAGTTGTTTGGTTGTGAGCCGCTCTCGCCTTCATCCAGCAAGATCGCCTTCCTTTCGATTTCCAAGCCCCTCAGCGTGACGGCCTGTTTGTTGTTCAGGCCGGGCCGGCGCACTTGCGTCCCGGCCGAAGACGTTGCGTGGTTTCCCTACGCAGAAGACCCGAAGATCCCGTGCGGTCGCTCCAGAGCTACCCCGCGAGGAACCAGCAGGACTGGAAGGTATGGTGTGCCTCTTGAGAGGCACGTGGATGGAATCAGCCTGGCCCGTCACGGATTTCCAAACCAGAAGGACCAAGTGAACCACTTTTCCGATTTCAATCTTTCGGCCTCGCTCAAAGCGCAGTTGGCCATTGCAAAATTCATTACCCCCACCCCTGTGCAGGCAGCGGCAATACCGCCGGCCCTAGAAGGCCGCGACATCCTCGCGACTGCCCAGACAGGTACCGGCAAAACCCTCAGCTTCCTGGTGCCGCTCATCGAAAAGATGCAAGCGCAGGGCAACTCAAGGAATGTCTTTGGGCTGATCCTGCTGCCGACCCGCGAGCTGGCGATACAGGTGCTTGAGCAGCATCGCAAGCTAACCGGTAACCGCGGATCGGCCGCCCTCATCGTCGGAGGCCTCTCCGAAGAGCCACAGCTCGAGCAGATTCGGCGTGGCGCCCAGATCATCGTGGCGACTCCCGGACGCCTCGAAGACTTCCTCAATCGCAGGCTCGTAAACCTCAACAGCATCCGCATGCTGGTGCTGGACGAGGTGGACCGCATGCTCGACATGGGCTTCCAGCCGGCAATCCGGCGCATCGTTGCCGCGCTGCCTGCAGAGCGCCAGACGCTCTGCTACTCGGCAACTCTCAGCCCCGCCATCGAGGAGGTCGCACACAACTACCTGCGCAATCCGGCACGCATCGAGATTGGCTCAACGCTCAAGCCAAGCGACAACGTGGAACTGCAGACCTTCGAGGTCGATAAGGAGAAAAAGCAGGAGCTGCTCGAGCATCTGCTCAACCAGCACCACGGAAGCTTTCTGGTCTTCGTGCGTACCAAACACGGAGCCGACCGGGTCGCCCGGCGGCTTGCACGCTCCGGCCACAGCGCCACGCGCATCCACGGGGACCGCACACAGTCACAGCGCAGCGCCGCGCTGCGCAGCTTCGCGCAGGGACAGCACCGAATTCTTGTCGCGACCGATGTGGCCGCACGCGGGATCGACGTGCCCGACGTTGCCCACGTCGTAAATTTTGATATGCCCCGCGAAGCCGAAGACTTTGTGCACCGCATCGGACGTACCGGGCGCGCATCGCGCCGCGGTGTTGCTTCAACGTTTGCGATGCCCGAGGAAAAGGGCGAACTGCGCAAGATGGAGCGCTCGCTCGCGATCAACACCAGGCGTTTTCGCGTGCGTGCGAAACAGCCCACAGAGCAGTAGACCGCCTGATTTCAACTCGGCCGAAGTGCGCGGCGAGGCACAGCCGCGCACTTTTTTCCTTTGCGGCAAAGTTGTGCTCTATAAAATGCCAGCACAACATTTTCCCGGGACGGTACATGCGCGAGCTTCGCCTCTGGTTTTTTCTTTCCGCCATTTCTCTCTCTGCCGCTCTTGCAGCGCAACCCGCGCCATCGGCGGACCTCGCTTCCATTGAGTCCTTTTACAAATCCGGCCTGCTGCGGAACGGCATTCAGGGGAGCAGCCTGGTCCTCATCCGCAACGGAGCAGTCGTTCTGCACGACAATTACGGTGTGCAGAGCCAGTCCCCATCGGTGCCGGTGAACGCCGACACCACCTATCACTGGGCCTCCTGCACGAAGACGTTCACCGGCATTGCTATCATGCAGCTGCGCGACCGCGGCCTGCTCTCTCTCGACGATCCGCTGATCAAGTACATCCCGGAGCTCAGCGCCGTTCACGACCGGTACGGACCTATCTCGAAGATCACGATCCGCCAGATGATGTCCCACTCGGGAGGCTTCCGCGACCCCACCTGGCCCTGGCGCGATGCCGACTGGCAACCATTCGAGCCAACCGAGTGGTCGCAGATCGTCGCCATGCTGCCTTACACCAACATCCTCTTCGAGCCAGGAACGCGCTTCAGCTATTCGAATCTCGGCGTCGTGTTTCTTGGAGAGATCATCGAGCGGCTCTCGGGCGACCCATACGAGGTTTACATCGAAAAGAACATCCTCATGCCTCTCGGCATGTACCGCACGTACTTCGACCGCAGCCCGTACCACCTGCTCCGCTCCCGTTCGCATAGCTGGGATCTGAAAGACGGCAAGCTTGCCGAAGATCCCTTCGACTTCAACACAGGAATTACGCGCTCAAACGGCGGGCTCAACGCGCCACTGCCGGATATGATCCGATACATTCAGTTTCTGCTCGGCGACCCGGTCAGGCAGACCGAGTATGACGCGATCCTGAAGCGCTCCTCGCTCGAAGAGATGTGGAAGCCGCTTCTGCCTGTTGCGCCGAATGAGGATTTCGCCTCGCGCCAAGGAGCCCATGACGAAGTGGCGAGCAGTTTCTTCGTGCATACCGACGGCAATCTGCGGCTGATTGGCCACGCAGGCTGGCAGAACGGATTTCGGAGCCACTTCTACATCGATCCTGCAACCCGCAGCGCATATATCGTCGCCTACAACACCGACGCACAGGATGCGGCGCAGAATACGCGCAGCTTCGACTTCGAGTTGCGCGATGTCCTTATCGACCGCTTCTTCCGAAAAGGATAGCCCACTGCGTGCGCGTCATTTTCAGCTGTGAAAACACGGCGTACATGCGCTGGCAGGCCGAACTGCTGCACTACAGCTACGCCCGCTCCGGGATGCACGCACAATTGACGGCGCTTGTCAGCCAGACGGACGAACCGCTCGATGGGTTCACATGCGAGACCTTCGGCGTGTCGAACTACAAGACCAGGCTATCTGACGATATTTACCAGCCGCTGAACAAGCCCGGCGGCATCTGCGAATGGGTAGCTCGCGGTGGGCGACGCGATGAGACCATCCTGATCGTCGACCCGGACTCTTTCTTCGTCCGCCCAATTTCCAGCCCCGGGCCGCTGCCCGCAGGAGAAGCCTTCGCCGACGCACACGACTACATGAGGCCCGATCTCCATTACAACCGGCTCGTTCTTGACCGGCACTGCTCGCGGGAGTGCCGCGCTCTGGTTCAGCCTGTCGGCATTTACATTTTGATCCGCAGCGATGATCTCACCGCACTTGCGCCGGGCTGGCTCGAGAAGACGATGGACATCCGCTCCGACAAAGTGTGCCGCGCGAAGCTGCCGGACAATGGCTGGATCAGCGAAATGCTTGCATACGCGATCGCCGCAGCCGAGTACGGCATCCGGCATCGCATCAGCCGCTTTGCGCAATCCACCGGCACAGGATCTCTCAAACGCCCTATCATTCACTATTGCTTTCCGGTCAATGCAAACGGCCGGGACTGGCGGAAAGAGCAGCTGGAGCCGGTGCTCTGGAGCAAGTGGGACTACAAACCGTGGGAGCACCCTCCTGTGGACCACGCCACTACTGCTGAATCGCGCGAGCTGTTGTGCGGACTCGCCGAACTTGCCCTGAAGAAAAGGACAGCTGCCCCACAGAATGGAAAGAAACGGGTGCGCCGTTGATACCAGCGCTCAGGAGTTGGCCGCCAACGGCTGCTGAGCTTCGGAATCCTTGCGCAGCTCGCGCACGCGCTCGCCGATCGCATACTTCAGCTTGTCGATGCCGAGTCCGGTCACGGCGGAGATCTCATAAAACGGCAGCTTCTTCCGCTTTGCCATCGTTCGCAGCTTCTTCACCTTTTCCGGGTTCGCTACATCCGCCTTCGAAGCCACGACGATCATCGGCTTTTCATCAAGGCCGTGCCCGAAGCTGCGTAGTTCGCCCATGATCACCTTGAAGTCCTCGACAGGATCGGGCCGCCCGCTCGCGTCCGAGACATCGACCAGGTGCACCAGCAAACGTGTGCGCTCGATATGCCGCAGGAACTGCACTCCCAGTCCCGCGCCGAGATGCGCGCCTTCGATCAGGCCCGGAATGTCGGCAACGATGTAGCTCTCCTCATGCGGAGCCTCTCCGATGGAGACGACACCCAGGTTCGGCTCGAGCGTCGTGAAGGGATAATCCGCGATCTTCGGCTTCGCCGCAGAGATGCGCGAAATCAGCGTCGACTTGCCGACATTCGGATAGCCGACCAGACCCACGTCAGCGAGCACCTTCAGCTCAAGCCGATACGTACGTTCTTCGCCCGGTCTGCCCAGCTCGTGTTCGCGCGGAGCCTGGTGCGTCGGCGTCGCGAAGTGCTGGTTTCCGCGTCCGCCGCGACCGCCTTTGGCGATCACGATGCGCTCATCGGGCCGGGAAAAGTCGTGCACCAGCTCGCCGCTTTCAGCGTCGTAGAGTTCCGTGCCCACCGGCACTTTCAACACCACATCTTTGCCTTCGCGTCCGGTGCAGTTCGAGCCCATGCCGTGCTCGCCGCGTTCCGCTTTGTGCTCGGGATTGTAGCGGAAGTACAGCAAGGTATTGTGGCGCTGGGTCGACTCCATGATGACATCGCCGCCGCGGCCGCCGTCTCCGCCGGAGGGACCTCCCCGGGGAACGAACTTCTCTCTTCGGAAGGCCATGCAACCATTACCTCCGTCACCGGCCTTCACTCGAATTTTTGCTTCATCGATAAACATTTGCCTTCTTTATTTTAGCGAATCGATTACTCTTTTCTTACCATTCCTGAGGACTGAAATGAGCGCCGCTGGCTCCGGTCCGGCCCCACGTTCCAGAGCATGCTGCGCTCACTCGACCTGAGGAAGCGCGCCTGCGCCACGTAGCGTATGCGCACTTCCTGGGGGCGCGGCGCTAACGCACTCATCCGCGTCAACGGGATATTTGTTTTTCGCTGCTGCGGTTCGTCTCGGCGGTCTCGCTTGAAGTTCTGATGGCGAGGCCGCTTTTATCCCGCGAGCTCTTCGTTCCGGGATAGAGGTCAAGTCACAGGGAGAATTCCCATGGACAGCCGGCAACGCGCCTTTCACCCTTCGTGGATTCCGCTGCTTCTTCTGCTTCTTGCTTTGGCCTTTCATCTTGCATCTCCGCAGTCGGGCACCGGCGGG
>JAFAKX010000049.1 GCA_019234945.1 Silvibacterium sp. | reverse complement strand
GCATGCCGCGAAGCTGATCGCAGAAGCGTTTGCCCTGCTGGCTCCGTATGGAGATGCCGCCGAGGGATTGAAGGCGGTAGCGCGGTACCTGGTGGAGAGGACGAATTAGAAGCAGGGATCAAGGAACAGGGATCAGGGATTAGAACCCACGTCCGAGAATCCGGACGTGCGGCACCCAGATACTCCGCAGATCGAATCTCAGGATTCCGTGAGCGTCTTGCGGAGCTTATCACCCTTGGCGGCGAGATCTTCGACGAACTCCTCGACGCGGACCAGCATGTCTTTCGCGGAGTGGAGATAGCCGGGCATGCCCTTCCACAAATCGCGCACAACTTCAGGCTTTTCGAGCAGGGCGACCGCGGCTCCCCCGGCGGCGACGGCGAGCGCGGACTTGCGGCGTCCGGTGACGAGCAGATAGGCGCTCGCGATGAGCGATGTAGCCGCGACGGCGCGCGTCCAGTGAACTTCGTTGATCGAGTCGGGCATGCGCGCTTCGATTTGCCGGGGAAGTTGCATAAGTTTCATCCGTGTCTCCCGTGTTGCAGTATATGTGATGCGGAGTTGGGGCCTAGTCGAGGTCGAAGTCGCGCAGCGGCTTGCCCGTGTCGGGAGTCTCCTTTGCCTTGCGCAGCGCCTCGGCGAATTTCTTGGAAAGGACGTCTTCCTTGTTCTTTTCTGCGTCGACGGCCTGCCGGAAGAGACTCTCCTTGCGCTCATCCTGATCGCGCATGTGGCGCGCGGCAGTTTCGAAGTCTTCGAAGGTGCGCTTACGCGGGGCGGGCGTGTGCGAGATGACGGCCGCGGTGGAAACGTCGATTTTCAGCGTGGCGCCGCATTCCGGGCAGGCGACGTCTATGGTTGCAGGCACGTTGGGGGTTGCGGGTGCTTTTGGACTCATAATGCCAACCATCTGTCCGCGGCCATGGCGGACAAGTATAGACATTTTAATCCGATATTGGGACATGATCGAGCGAGCGAAAAGCAGGTCCTTCGACTCCCCTTCACTTCGTGAAGGGTCGCTCAGGATGACATCGAAGAGGGAATGGGCACCGGACTAGAGGAAGATCGCTTTATGGCCCGGACACTCCTGCGAGGCCTGATCGATGAGCAGCGGGATGAGCGAGTCTCCGTAGCGCGCGAGGAAGGCGGCAGCGCCGATGATGCGCTCCTGCGGGTGTTGATCGGGAAACAGGTTCAGGTAGATCGCATCGACGTGGCGACGGAGGCTCGCCTCGGTCTGGAGTTGATAATTCGCAGCCAGGCGGCGGAGGCGATTCATCTGGTAGCGCATCTTCGAGGCAGAGATGTCGGCGGCGCGCCCGAGGCTCGGATCGAGCTGGTGCATCCACTGCATGAGGCTGGTGAGCTCTTCGTCGAGAGCATTGCCGGCTGTGGCGAGCTTGCGCTTGCCCTCGATGGGGATGGCGCGTGCGCCGAGGCGCTGGGCGAGTTCGTCGGGACGCGAGCGCGAGAGGTCCTCAATGGAAAGCTCGTGCTGGGCGAGCACGGCAGCAACGGCGGGCTCGACGAGCGTGGCGCTCAGGCGCGGGATGACGGGAGTAGTACGGCCGAGGATTGTTTCATAGAGCACCTGCGACTGAGCGAAGTAGGAGATTTCAGCGGGCCCTCCGATGTAGGCGGCGGTGGGCAGCAGGAAATCCTGGAAGACGGGACGAAGCAGAGCGTGGGGGCTGAGACGCTCGGGAGCCGAGTCGAGGATGGCGAGGAGGTCTGCGGCCGAATAGGATTTCTTGCCGGCGATCCAGCCGTCGGCGTTTTTACGCTTAAGTGCAAGGCGCGCGCCGGTTTCGTCGTCGACGAGAAAGAGCAGGCTGGATGAGGGCGTCACCAGCACCTGCGCTTCGTAGCCACGCTCTTCGAGGAGTCTGCTGCGGTCGAGGAGTGCGGATTCGAGGTCGGCGGCGTACTCGATGGCATGACGCAGGACGGGCGCTCCAAGCGCATGAAAGGCGCGATCAGCTGCATCGATCAGGATCAAACCTTCTTCGGCGAAGACGGTCGCGAGCAGGCGCGCGAAGGCCTGCGCAAAGGTGGCCTCAGGTGTATATGCGGCCTCGAGAAGATCCAAGATGGGACCGGGACCGAGCAGCTCTGCGGCCTGATCGAGCAGCGAACGGATGCCGCTGCCGAGCGGGATTGCGCCGACGGGGCGGTTGTTCGCTTGATGCGCGAGCCGCAGCGTATGCAGCTCGTGGCGCGAAGGCAAAGCGACGTGGTCGGCCTCGTCGAGATCGTGGTCTTCGGTGGCGAGCCAAAAAATCGGAACAGCGCCGGTATCTCTGGCCTTGCGGATTGCGGTTGCGGCCTTGAAGAGGGTAAAGAGCGGTCCGCCGAAGAGAGTGACCTGCTGGCCGGTAACGATGGCGGAACTTCCCTGGCGGAGGCGGTCGATGTTGGCCAGAGTTGCGGGGCCGGCGCCGAATGCGCGGTTCTGTTCCTCGAGGAGATCGGCGACGCGGGCGCGAAGTACCGGGTCTTGCGCTGGCGGGGTCCACCGCTGGCCGTAGGGGGCCGCGGGATAAAAGGGCGTGAGTGGCTGCCGGCTCTCAGCGAAATCGAGAAAGAGCCGGCTGAGCCGGGGGAGGATCGAGATGGGATAACACTCAGTGTGCAAGCGATTGGCTCTCTAATGTGATCTCGACACTCGTCGCTTCAGTTTCTCATGCGGCTCAGCTTGTCATTCCGCGATTGCGCTGTTTCGCGCCTCTTTGGTTTGATTCCGGCGCCATGGATGTTCGAAGAACCTGCACCAGCGCGCGGCTGTTCTGTACGGGCAGCGAGTCAACGGCATAGACGGCCAGAGAACGATACAGAGCAGCAAGAATCGGATGCTTCTGGAGGGCCTGAAGATGCAGTTGTATTGTCCCGGCGTCTCCGCGGGCGAAGGGGCCGCTGAAGCTGCGGGCTGGGCCGCGGGTGAAGAGATTGCGGGAGGTAGCCGTGGCCAGGCTTTCGACCCAGCGGATGGCGTCGCGACGGTCGAGTCCGGCGAGGCGCGCGGCTTCGATGGCGGCGGTCAGTTCGGAGACGAGCAGGGGTGAGGCGAGGGTTCCGGCGGCGTGATAAAGCGCCTTGTTTCTGGACGAGATATTGAATGGCTGACCGCCGAGCCGGCGAATCAGATTGTCGAGGATGCGTCGGGCGGCGGGATCTGGGGCTTCGACTCCGAAGAGCACGCCATCAAGCGGCACGACGTGGCGCGTGGGGAATGTCATCGCCGGATGGACGGAGGCGACGGCGGCTCCGGCGCGGGAGACGGAGTCGAGGACGTCAACTGCCAGGGCTCCGCTCGAGTGGACGACGATCTGGCCGTGAAGACCCTGTCCGCGAAAACTGGCGCGGCGGCGGGCGATCTGAGCGGCGGCTTCGGGGATGGCGGAGTCGGGCACGCAGAGCCAGAGGATGCGGGCGTCGAGTCTGGCTTCGTTCCAGGTAACGGTTGAAGGCTTTGAGCGCTTTCGGCGCACAACGATTTCTCTCGGAGGCGTGCCGGCGCGGCTGAGCGCCGCGGCGAGCGAAGTACCCCAGTTGCCCAGGCCGATGATGGAGACGTCCGGTTTGGCAGAGCGAGCCATGTGCGGTTCTGACCGGATGGTACCGTAAAGAAAAGAGTTGCGATGAGGAGTGGCATGGCCAAGAAGAAGAAAGAGAAGAAAGCAGCGGAAGGCCCAAAGGTGGTGAAGGGCAAGTTCAAGGTCAACCCCGGCAAACCGGCGAAGGTCGTCTCGTCAGAACTGGCGTACGAGGTTCCGCTGTTCAAGGTGTTTATCGATCAGGTGCGGGAGAAGGGCGCAGACAAGCCGGTGCGGCGAGACATAATCCGGCATAACGGATCGGTGGTGATCCTGGCGGTGGATGATTCCAGGAAGAAAGACCCGCTCATCGTGATCGAGCGGCAATACCGACATGCAGCGGGGCAGTTTCTATATGAAGTGCCAGCGGGCAAAGTAGATGCGGGCGAGGACCGGCTGGCAGCGGCCAAACGCGAGCTGATCGAGGAAACGGGGCTGCGCGCAAAGAAATGGAAGGGACTGACACGATATTTCGCGAGCCCCGGATTCCTGGGTGAGTGGATGCAGGTGTTTCTGGCCGAGGGGCTTACGCCGGGCGAGGCCAGGCCGGAGCCGGATGAGAGAATAGAAATTTTTCAGGTGAGGCTTTCGGAAATGCTGCGGCTGATCGAGGCCGGAGAGATTCGCGACGGCAAAACGCTCGTTTCTGTAATGCTTTACGCCCGGCTAAGAAAAAGGAAGTAGGCGGGCTGCCGAACGATTTCCACCGGATGGCGTCGAATGGCGTGAAGCATGTAGGTAAACCAAACTGAGCTTCGATGCGTCTCACTGACGAGCAGGTTGGTTTTCCCCCAACTGCACTCTGCTTTGAGGAAGGTAAGAGCACGTGGCTCAATACAAAGGCAAGGTGAAGTGGTTCAACAACGCTAAAGGATACGGATTTATAGGGCGAGATGATGGCCCGGACGTGTTTGTGCACTACAGTGCGATCCAGATCGACGGCTACAAAAGCCTAAAAGAAGGCGATGAGGTCGAGTTCGACATTGTGGAAGGTCAGAAAGGACCTCAAGCTGACCAGGTAATTCGCCTGAAAGAAATAGCATAGCCGGAACAAGATTTCTGCTTTGGGCACCGCGCTTCAGGCGGGGCCACACCGAAGTGCGGCTCCAAATCAATCAGATTTTGCATACTCCCAGCCGTTCGGTTGCCGGCTGGGTTTTCTATTTCCGGCTGGAATGAAGAATAATCAAGTTCGTAATGGACAACCGCTCTTATGCGCAATTGCTGGCAGAGACCGCCGATCTGCTGGAGATCGACAATGGGGACGCGTTTCGCATTCGCTCCTACCGGCGGGCCGCTGAGGCGGTCGAATCCTGCACGATCCAGCTGAGCGAGATCGCCAACGACCCGAAAAGGCTGCAGGAAATACCCGGCATTGGCAAGGGGATGGCGGCGAATATCCGCGACATGGAGTTGACCGGAACGCTGCCGCTGCGCGAGGAGCTGCTGAAAAAATACAGGCCCAGCATGCTGCAGCTCATGAAGCTGCCGGGCATGGGTCCCAAGACCGTGGCGTTTCTTTGGGAGGCGATCCAGGTGGCGTCGGTCGATGATCTGGAAGCTGCCATCGCGGCCGAAAAGCTGAACGATCTGCCGCGCCTTGGCAAGAAACAAATCGAGAAGCTGCGCAAAGGCATCGAGGAATACAAGAAGAACAGCGGACGTTTTCTGATCGACGATGCGGAGGAAGCCGCAGAGAGGCTGATAGCGTATCTGCGGGCATTTCCCGGACTCGAAGTGATCGAGCCCGCGGGATCGCTGCGCCGCGGGCGCGAGACGGTCGGAGATCTGGACATCCTGGTGACCGGCCCTGCGTGCGCGGCGGATAAGGTTGACGCGGCGGTTGACTACACAGCGAAATATCCTCCTGCGGCCGACCTGCTAGCGAAAGGGCAGAACAAGGTGAGCTTCCGGCTGCGCAGCGGGTTGCAGGTAGACGTGCGGCTGCTACCCGAAGCGTCGTATGGCGCGGCGCTGCAGTACTTCACCGGATCAAAGATGCACAACGTGACGCTGCGGCAGCGCGCGTTGAAGCGCGGATACACGCTGAGCGAATACTCATTGTCCCGCATCGATGATGGGTCGTTAGTGGCGAGCCGCACCGAGCAGGAAATCTACGTCGCGCTCGGGATGGACTGGATTCCGCCCGAGCTGCGCGAGAACTACGGCGAGATCGAGGCCGCAGAGGCGCACACTCTGCCAAAGCTGGTCGAGCTCAAAGACATTCGCGGCGACGTGCACATGCACACGACCACGACCGACGGCCGCAACACCATCCAGGAGATGGCGGAGGCGGCGATTGCACGCGGCTACGAGTACATGGCCATCACCGACCATTCGAAGAACCTCGCCATGACCTTCGGCCTGAACGACGAGGATGCCCTGGCGCACATTCAGCGCATTCGGCAAGCCGAGGCTGAGTTGGGCAGGAGGATTCGCATCTTCGCAGGCATTGAGGTGGATATTCTGAGTGACGGGGTGCTGGATTTGGCCGACGAAACCCTGGCACAGATGGATGTGGTGATCGCGAGCGTTCATAGCCTCTTCAACATGACCGAGGAGGAGATGACGGCGCGAATGCTGCGAGCCGTTGAGAATCCGTATGTGAAGATTCTGGGGCATCCGACGGGACGGCTGCTGTTGCGGCGGGAAGGCTACCGGCTCAATTTACCAGCGGTGCTGCGACGCGCGGGAGAGCTGGGCGTGGCGGTCGAGCACAATGCCTATCCGGATCGTCTGGACCTGTGTGACCGCGACCTGCGGATGGCAAAAGAAATGGGCTGCAAGGTGGTGATCAACACGGACTCGCATCATACGAGTCATCTTGAGAAGATGCGGTACGGCGTGGAGCAGCTCAGGCGGGCGTGGCTGGAGAAGGCCGATGTGTTGAATACGCTTCCGGCGGAGGAGTTTCTGGGAGCGCTGAGGAAGACAGGGATTAGCCATTAGCGATTAGGGACTAGGGATTAGAGCGATCAGGGACTAGAGAAGGATTGATGGCGAAAGAAGAGATAACCAGCAAGAGGTGGTTTCCGGCGGTGGCGGCAACGGTCGTGCTCGTGGCGCTGGCCATCGGCGCGTATCTGTGGATCCATTTCACGCCGCCGGTGCATGCGGGACAGGTTCTGAGCATCGATGTGTATCCCATTCACCGCGAACTGAGCACCGGGCCGGTGAACGGTTCGCGCACCGATGGCCTGCAGGGACAGCCCGATATCTACGACCAGCTCATCGTGTTGGCGAATGTGCGCGTTAAAAATCAGACGGACATTCCGCTGTTTCTGCACGATATGTCAGGGATGGTACACCTGCGGGATGGCGGAGAGGAGCCCGGCCTGGCAGCGTCGGCAAGAGATTTCGATAATGCCTTCATCGCCTATCCCGACCTGAAGGCGCTGCGCAAAGATCCGCTGCGGCGTGACCTGACACTGGCTCCCGGACAACAGGTGGAAGGCCAGGTGATGTACAGCTTCCCGATCAGCAAGGCGCAGTGGGACTCGAGATCAGACGTGGAGATGAGCTTCAGCTTTCTACACCAGAAGCCGCTGGTGTTGACCGTGTCCCCGAATAACGCCTCGAAATAGGGCTTTATGCCACCGAGAGCTTCACATCGATGTTGTTTCTAGTGGCATTGGAGTACGGGCATACTTCGTGTGCCTCGTAGACCAGGCGCTCTGCCTGCTCCTTATCCAATCCGGGGATGTGCACTACCATCTCGACCGCGATGCCAAATCCCTTGGCGCCGCCGGCGCGAGGACCGAGGCTCACGCTGGAATCGATAGAAGTATCGTTGGGTATGTGAATCTTCTGTGAGTTCGCCACAAACTTGAGCGCACCGATGAAGCATGCCGCATATCCTGCTGCAAAGAGCTGTTCGGGATTGGTTCCAGTCCCGCCTCCGCCCATTCCCTTAGGCGGGTCGAGCTTGACTTCCAGCTTGCCGTCGTCTGATTTCGCGACTCCGTCGCGTCCACCAGTGGCCGTCGCATGTGCCGTGTAGATTACCTTCTCCAACGCCATCGAACTCTGCAGACCTCCTTAGGGAATCCGGATGCCGTTTACGACTGCCCTGATGTGCTTACGGGCACGGGGGCGTTTTTCGGAGTCGCGATGTAGCCCTTCACCTGGTTCTTGTCGACGCTGTTAACGACGAGTTCGTAGAGCAGATTGTCCTTGCCGGTGTAAAACTGGACAGGCTCGTTGAGGTTCTTGTCCTTCTTCTCGATCTTCTTGTCGTCGGCGTAGACATCAAGCGTGTACTTGCTCTTCTTGACGTCCGCTTTCTTCAGCTCGAGGCTTACGGTGGAGACGGCCTGCTTCTGACCCTTGTTCAAGGTGAATTCGTAGTAGTTCTTGTCGCCTTTGTGCTTGAGGATCTCGAGCTCGTCGTGATTGCGGGCGATGAGCGTGTTCGCGCCGGTGAGGTCGCCTCGCATGGTCTGCAACTGCGACTCGGCATTCTTAAGCTCGCTCTGAGTCTGGGTGAGATCGGTTCTCACGCCGCCGACGTCGGTCTTGACGCTGGAAACATCGCTCGAAACCGAACTGACGTGCTGATCGGTCGCGGCCTGCTGGCTCGCAAGACGCTTTGCTTCGGCCTCCTGCTGCTCCTGGCGGCGCAAGAGCTGCTGTGCCCTGGTTTCGAGCTGCTGCTGGGTGAGCCCAAGGGAGTGTCCAAGGGTTTCGGTGGTGACCTTAAGCCGCGCGTTGGTTTCATCGAGCGCAGAACTCAGCTTCTGGTTGCTCTGCTGGGCCTGGGCAAGCTGGGCTTCGGCGTTGGTCAGGCGCCCGGACAGGTGATAACTCCAGGCCAGACCCGCAATTGCCGCCAGAACGGCTACGCCCAACAGCGCCAGAAAGAGTCCCGAGTAGCTGCGTTGCTCAGGTACCGCAGGTTTATCAACAGGTGCTTCAACAGGCGTGTCACTCATGTCTTTCCCTTTCAACTTGCCAAAGCTGATGAGGCTAAGGCTAACGAATTATAGACGGCCCAAGCAGCATCGTGAGTCAGGCCTTTGTTGTGCCGTGAAACAGCACGGGGGCCGGCCCGCGATTGGGGGTGCTCCCGGGCGCGCAATAAAATAGATGATGTGAAGCGGACCGAAGTAGCAATCACCGGCGGGGGGATCATCGGGCTTTCGGCGGCGCTGGAGCTGGCAGACGCCGGGCTGAGGGTGACGATATTTGACCGGGGCCGCGGCATGGCGGAGGCGTCGAGCGCAGCAGCGGGTATGCTGGCGGCGTCTGACCCGGAGAATCCGGCTGCGCTGCGACCGCTGGCGGAGTTGAGCGCAAGGCTGTATCCGAAATTCCTGGAAAGGATCGAAGAGCTTTCAGGCGAGCGGGTTCCGATCCGGACGCGGCGCGTCATTCAGGGCATGCTGGAGTTGCCGGAGGATTTTCAAGAACTGACAGAGGCAGAACTGGAGACGGCTGCGCCAGGGATCGTCACGGAGGAACTGCGCTTCTTTTCCCTCGACGAGGAGAGCCTCGACCCTAGAGATCTAGCGGCGGCGCTGCCAAAGGCAGCGCGAGCGATGGGGATCACGCTGCTCGAGGATACGGAGATCACAGAAGTGCGAGAGCGTGGCGGAGAGATCGAGATCGATACGAGTGCAGGCCGGTGGGTAGCGGAGAAATTCATCCACGCGAGCGGAGCGTGGGCGGCCCGGCTGTCGGGGCTTCCGATTACTCCGCGCAAAGGCCAGATGGTGATGGTTGAGGAGCCGCGTCCAGCACTGGCTGGGGTAGTTCTGCGGTCGCCCGGGGTTTATCTGGTGCCGCGTGGCGATGGGCGTGTTGTAATCGGGGCCACGGTGGAAGACGCGGGGTTCGACAAGCAGGTCGAACAGAAAGCCATTGCCGGGCTGCTGGACAAGGCTGCTGCGCTTTGGCCGCCAGTGCGCCAATCGCGCATGGTTGAGTCATGGGCCGGATTGCGTCCAGCTACACCGGACGGCCTGCCCGTGATTGATGCCTGCGGCGAGCGCTGCTGGTTTGCCGGCGGGCATTTCCGGAATGGGATCCTGCTGGCTCCGGGGACGGCACGGTTGTTGCGGGAGATGATCCTGGGCGAACCGCTCAGCATTGATGTATCCGATTTCGGATGCGGGCGATTCGCGGCTGCGGCGGCGCGCGGCAGCTAAACCTGCGGCAGCTAAAGCAGGGCGAGGCTATTGCGCCACGACGTTGCCGGAAATCCTTGAGTATTCGGCCTCGGAGACGACCCCCTTGCTCACCAAGTCGTGCGGGGAGGAATAAGGCCGGTTGTCGATGATCCGGCGGGCCCGGGCTGCGCTGACACCGGGCAGGGACTGCAAGTCCGTGGCGCTGGCAGAGTTAATATCGACGGTTCCGGCTCGCTTCGTATCGCTCTTCAGTCCTTCTTTCACGCCGGCAGCGATGTCGTCGACCTTGCGCTCGGCGTTGGCGGCGGCGACCTTGGCGTCGGCGGCAGCCTGCTGGGCTCCCTGTTTAACCTGCTGAGTGGTTTTCGCAGCCTGTTCCTTAAGCTGCTGATCTGATTGCGACGTGTTGTTGGTGTTGCAACCCGCGAGCCAGGCGACGCAGAGGGTAACGGCGAGCGCGACAAGGACGCACAGCCAGGATTTTTTCCAAAGTTCCGCTGTTCGAGTCATTTTGAGTCTCTCCGCAGGGCCAGGGGCGTTGCCGTGGTGCACTGAGATGGAATCGATCCACGCACGGGGGGTTGCCAATTGAGTTTCACATTGCCAAAAAAGCTGCTGTTCAGTCGCTTAAAAGCAGGGCTATCATTTTGGCAACGGTCTCCGCCTACCCCCGAGCCCGGAGAAACCGGACCCGCTCGGTATCCTGGAGCCCGGCTCAATCTCGAGTCCCGAGGTGCTCAATGAGCGCTATGCTTTATTTGTGGATCGTCTGGGCCGGAGTTTTGGCGACCCTACTCATACTTCTGGCCTATCGCGCCACGCTGACCAGATACGAAGAAGACCAGCTGTTTCTGGATGAAGCAGAAGATCACCAGAAGAAAGAACTGACTGAAATCCTGACCAAAGTGAACAAGATTCAGCCCTTCGTGCGGATCGCGACGGGCGCGACATGTGTCCTTACCGCCTGCATTATTGGGATTTACATCTGGGATGCTGTGCAACACATGATGTAGATTGAGCGACTTTCCTCCGAAGCGTTTTGCGCGAGCGGCCCCCGTCCGAAAGCCACCCCACGGACGAAGATCTGTCCGCGGGGACCGGGCAATCTGGACGTGGGAACTCCGCTTCTCCGCTTGCGACATCAGCGTACTCCTTCGATTGCCCCCTTAGCAGTTACGTCCACATCGACGGTCTTGTCAACGCGAAAGATGAACGTGCTGGGGTCCTTCATGCCCCAGTCGACATAAGGCACGGTGAAATGCGTGGTCACGACGGCGGCGTGTCCGTCGACCTGGACTTTGGTGTCGAGACGAAGCGGGTGATCTTTGCCGTGGAGAGTAAAAGTGCCCTCTACGGTTACGTTCTGGGTTGAGCCGGACTTTACCACCCCGGTCACCTTTGCGGGGTGGAAGATGGCCTGCGGATATTTTTCGCTTTCGAGGACATCCTTCTGCATGTGGCTGTCGCGGGAGTTGTTGCCGCTTTCGCCCGTCTGGACGTCGACGAGGAGTTCGCCCTGCGCGACGCCGGTAGAGGGATCGAAAGTAATGAGCCCGCCCTTGAGCTTAAACGTTCCACGAACGGTGTGCATGTTGCCGCTGAGGGTCCAGTGGATCTCGGTGTGCGCGGGATCGATATGCAGGGTGACGGCCTGGGGCGCGGACTGGGCGTGCAGGACGGGAACGAGCAGCAGGACGGCGCCCAGAAGAATGGGCGTGGGGAGGCGGCGTGCGGGCAGAGGCTTCATGATGGTTCTCCGGGTCGGCATCAGGACCTGAGTTGGGACGGCAGTAGCATACGCGCGCCGAGCCGCGGGGCGTCCGCGAAGACGAACCGGTTCAGCGGCTCTTCTCCAAGGTGGACCCGGAGCAGCTTTTCGAAGAGCACTTCGTCGTGGGCGAAGACCTGGAGGGCCTTGCGGCGGAGTGCGGGGTATCGATCCATGAGCAGCAGAGCGCGCGCCATGGTCCGGGCCAGGCGGAGGGTCCTGGCGTGTCCTGCGACGTATGAGGAGAGGCCGCCGGATTGGATGGAGTCGGCGAGCAGCGCGGCCTGGCGAAAGACCACGGCGAGACCTTCGCCGGTGACGGCATCGGCGGAGCCGGAAGCGTCGCCCACGAGAGCAATATTGTCGCGGACGACGCTGCGAAGGGTGCGCGTTGTGGTGATGGAGCCGCGCTCACGGGAGGTGATTTCCGCGTGACGGAGTTTTTCGCGGAGCAGAGGGATGGTGTCGATAATCCGGGTCGTGCGAGCCAACTCAGGGAAGCGTGTCACGACGGCGAGGCAGACCTCGTTGTCTCCGATCGGAGTGATGTAGGCTTGGCCGAGTGGTCCCCAATGGACTTCGACGTAATGGCTCCAAGGTCTGATTCGATAATGCACGCGAGAGCCGAAGCGGCGAGTCTGGAGAGTTCCACGATTGAGGCCCGCCCAGGCACGAACGCGTGAGGACTGGCCGTCGGCGCCGATGAGATAGCGGTAGCTGATGGGCTCGCCGACAAGTGACGCGGCCTGTTTTGGGGCGAGGGTGACGGGCGTTCCCCAACACATTCGAACGCCCAGGTCACGGGCACGGTCGACGAGCAGGGTATGAAGAACGAGACGCCGCAGGCCTATGCCTTCGCCGGGGCGATCCGGCGTGCCCGGAAAATCGGCCGAAGCGGTCGAGCCCTCGTCGCAGAAGCGAATTCCGCGAAACGGGGCACCATGCGCGTCGGCGAGATCAACGCCGAGATGGGCGAGTTCGCGGCGAGAATCGGGCATAATGCCTTCGCCGCAAGCCTTATCGATGGGGGGAACCAACGCATCGGCGACCAGAACGTCGAAACCACGCTGCCGCAATGCAATTGCTGCTGCCAGTCCCGCGGGTCCTCCGCCAACAACCAACACATCACAACGATTCTGCGAAAGACCCATTCCTCTCCATTCAGTTGTTGGACGCCGCTACCACTCGAGCAGCAGCATCTCGCAGCAGAATCCCGGGCCCATGGCGGCCAGGATGCTGCGGGTTCCCGGCTTCGGGCGCTGGTGCTTCATAACTTCATCGAGGACGACGAGCACCGAGGCGGAGGAAAGATTTCCGACACGCCGCAGCGCCTCCCACGAGATTTCGAGTGCTTCCCTCTCGACTCCGAGCGCCTCTGCTGACGCGTCAAGGACCTTGGGGCCGCCGGTGTGCATGATCCACGAGCCTATATCGGAGCGTGTGAGGCCGTGCATGGCGAGGAAGCTGTCGACGTCGCGGCCGAGATTCTCGCGGACTACTTTCGGGACGTCGGGCGAGAGCACGATGGTAAAGCCCTTTTCGGAGATGTCCCAGCCCATGACGTAGTGGGTGTCGGGATAAAAGACCCGATAGCTGTCGACGATTCGTGGGCCGGGCAGCGGGACCTTGTCTCCGGCGACGAGGACGGCAGCTGCGCCGTCTCCGAAGAGCCCGGAGGAGATGAGGTTGGCCGCGGACATGTCGCCGCGCTGCCAGGTAAGCGTGCACAGCTCGACCGCCAGCAGAACGGCAACCTGGTCGGGATAGGCGCGGACATAGTCGGCGGCGCGGGCGAGGCCGGCGGCTCCGGCAACGCAGCCCAGGCCGAAGATGGGGTTGCGCTTGATCTGAGGAGAGAGCTTCATGCGATTGACGAGGCGCGCGTCGATCGAGGGGCTGCAGACTCCGGTGACGGAGACGAAGAACAGCGCGGCAATGCGATCGGGGGCGAGACTGGTCTGCTTGAGCAGGCATTCGATGGACTGCTGGCCGAGCTGCTCTGCGGTTTCGATCCAGACGTTGTTGGCCTTACCCCATGTGTCGAGGCCGTGGTACTCCTCAAGGGGTCGCGAGAAGTAGCGCCACTCGACCCCGGTGCGCGAGTGGAGGCGATCAAGGACGGCTCCGTTGTCGGACCCGTTACCCCAGTAGGCTTTGAGGGCTTCAACGACCTCCTGCTGGCTGAAGTAATACGGAGGAAATGCTGTTGTTGTTGCTGCAATACGCATGCGTTCTCTTCTGGCTCCCGAAAAGGATGGTATTTCGAGTATGCCCAAGCGTCACGAAGAAGTCACGATCACATCGGTGCTGGGTTCCGGAAGCAGGGGTCCAGCGGACCGGTCAGGAGTGGGTGTCTGAGCCGGGGAAGTGGCCGGATTGGCTGCAAATGTAGGTATTTCGATTACGATTTCGGTGCCGCCCGGGGCGTCGAGATTGCGGACCCATGCGCGTCCTCCGTGGGCGAGGGCCACGGCCCGGACGAATGCCAGCCCGAGCCCATGGCCTTCGGACTTGGCTCCCTTGGCGAAGCGCTGGAAGACGTGAGCCAGCAGTTCGGGCGGGAATCCGGGGCCGTTATCTCTGATCCGGATATGCGCCTTTCCTTCCGATTCTGTAAGGATGACCATGATCTGCGCACCGTCGCCGGCGTAACGAAGCTCGTTTTCGAGCAGGTTTGAGAGCAGGCGCACGATGAATCGCTGGTCAACCATGGCCTGAACCGGTTTTGCGGCGAGCGTATTCAGGGTCTGCCGGCGCTCGTTGAAGGCAGGCGCATAGAGTTCAGTCACGCGATGGATGAGGTCAGCGAGGTCGGAGGGCTCGCGGCGGAGGCGGAGCGCGCCGGCTTCGGCTTCGGCAACATCAAGAGATGCTGTGACAATCTCTGATAGCCGGTCAAGGCTCTCGACAACTCCGGCAACGAGCTCGCGCGATAGATTTGGATCATCGGTGGAAAGAGCGGCTTCGAGGCTCCCCCGCACGCTAGTAATGGGGCTCTTCATGTCATGCGCAACCGCGTCCGTGACGGTCTGTAGCTGGTTCACTGAGGCCGAAATACGATCGAGCATGGTGTTGAAGGTATGGGCCAGGCGAGCGATTTCGTCATTGGGCTTGTCCGCCGAGGCAACGCGGCTGCTGAGGTCACCTGTCCCAATACAGGCGGCCGCGCTGGTGATGGCATCCACTCGCTTCAACGTCCGCCGCATGCCGAGGACCGCGATCAGGAAGCCGAAGACGACCATGGAAATCCAGCCCAGGAAAAACCAGAGCAGCAGGCGGGCGAGCATAATCCGAGCCGCATGGTCCTGTAGGCCGAGATAAATGCGGCCCATGCCCGGACCGACGTCGGCCGCAACTACGCGAAAAGGCATGCGCCATCCGGGAACTGTCATTGACACGGCGGAACGCCCGGACAAGCTCAACCTGCGCAGGCTGGTGATGATGGCCTCCTTTCCTGAAGGACCGACCCATAGCGGCGGTTCTGGCCCCTCGCCATTTTCATAAAAGAAGACAGTATTTGACGCGTCATCATCATGGCTGTCGAAGGCAAACTCCTGCGTGGCAAGTTCCGCCACTTCGCCCACAATGCGTGCGTAAAGGGCGTCTTTGGGTGTGGTGAGTGCGACCTGCCTGAGCGTTTCGCTTTCGCCGATGAGCCATGAGTCGCTGCGCTCACGAACGGCGCGGGCGACGAGGCTGTACATCATGAAGAACACCAGTGCGCTGCTTCCCGCGAAGACGATGGTACTGCGCAGAGCGAGACGCCATGCAGCGGTGCGATAGAAGGAGCTGCTAATCCTTGAGAACATAGCCCACTCCCCGCATGGTTCGAATCAGCGGCTTGTCGGAATCGCGGTCGACTTTATTCCGCAGCCGGTGGATGTGGACATCGACGATGTTCGTCGATGTATCGAAGCGCATCTTCCAGACGTGGTCGAGAACCATGCTGCGCGTGACGACGCGTCCAGCGTTGCGGCAGAGATATTCGAGCAGGGCAAATTCCTGCTGTGTAAGCTGCAGTTCGGTCCCGCCGCGATGAGCCTCGCGCCGGATGAGATCAAGCTCGAGGTCAGCCACGCGGAGCCGCGTTGCTTCCGGCTGATTGGGCGTACTGCGCCGAAGCAGCGCACGGATGCGGGCAAGGACCTCGGCCACAGCAAATGGCTTGGTGAGGTAGTCGTCGCCGCCGCGATCGAGGCCAAGGACGCGTTCATCGACCGAGCGCCGCGCGGAGAGGATGAGAACGGGTGCGCTGACTCCCTGGGCGCGAAGGCGGTGGATGAGGTCAAGGCCGTCCATGTCGGGGAGGGTGAGGTCGATCACCATGACGTCGTGAACGCCTTCGAGTGCGAGACGTTCGGCCTGGGTCCCCTGCGCACATGCGTCGACCAGGAAACCGGCCTCGGTGAGGGCCCGGGTGAGAAAGTCGCGAATTGTGTGGTCGTCTTCGACTACCAGAAGCCGCACGTGAGCTGATTCCCTCTTCCAGCTTAGACTTTGATGCCCCGGCCCGCGAGTTCGATGGCATCCTGCCAGAAGCGTTTGGATGAATGTACGACTTCGAGCACATCGGTGAGGGCGCGCGTGAAGGTCTCAAGGCTTTCGTCGGATACATTCAACGGCGGCGCCGCCTTGAGTACCATGAAATTGTTGCCGCAGATCTGGGTCAGGATGCCATGGTCGCGGTAGAGCCGCATCACAATGATCTGCCCGAACATCGCCGGGTGAATACGGTGGAATGCCTCGTAGGAGAGGCGCAGCCGGAGCGATCTCGGCGGACGGAAGGCGATTCCGGAAAAGTGTCCGATACCGCGGACCTCCTCGACCATTTCGTAGCGAGCAACGGCTTCACGAAGGCGGGCGCGGAATTCTCCACCCTGGATGAGGGCGCGTTCGGCGAGACCTTCGGAATCGAGGACATCGAGAGCCGCGAGTCCAGCGCGCATGGCTAGGCCGTTCTCGCTGTAGGTGGATGTATGCACGATGGCGCGCCGCAAGGAATGGTAGACGCTGTCGTAGATTGCATCGCTCATGAGCACGGCGCCGACCGGGACGAGTCCGCCGCTGAGCGCCTTGGCGAGGATGACCATGTCGGGATCGAGGCCGAAGTGGTGGCCGGCGAGAAAGCGGCCGGTCCGGCCGAGGCCCGTCTGGACTTCGTCGAGGACGAAGAGGGTGCCGTATTTTTTGCAGAGTTCCTGCGCGCGGTGCAGGTAATTCTCGGGCGGCAGCACGATGCCTGCTTCGCCCTGAATGGGTTCGAGCATGAGAGCGGCGAATTTGCGGGTCGCGAGATGCTTCTCCAGAGCGGCGAGGTCGCCAAAGTCGACGAACAACACACCTGGAATGAGCGGCCCGAATCCGTCGGACCAGAAGCCGTGGTCCATGAGCGCGAGCGCTCCGCAGGTAAGACCGTGGAATGCGCCGCGTGCCGCGAGAAGGCCGTTGCGGCCGGTTGCGGCGCGGGCGAACTTGATGGCTGTCTCCACGCCTTCGCTGCCGGAATTGGCGAAATAGACCTTGGT
>JAFAKX010000079.1 GCA_019234945.1 Silvibacterium sp. | reverse complement strand
CGGCAGGGGATGCACCAGCCGCAGCTCTCGTGCTGGTAGAACTTCATGGTGCGCAGGGCGAATTCGACCATGCAGACGGTTTCGTCGAGAACGACAACACCTCCAGAGCCCAGCATTGATCCGGTTTTGCCTACCTGATCAAAGTCCATGCCAACGTCGATCTCTTCCGCCGTCAGGATAGGCGTCGAAGATCCGCCGGGCACTACCGCTTTAAGTCTCTTGCCGCCGGGAATGCCTCCGCCCACGTCGTAGATCATCTTCTTGAGGTTGTAGCCCATGGGGAGTTCGTAGACTCCGGGCTTCTCAATGTGTCCACTGAGGCAGAAGAGGCGCGTGCCGCCATTTCGCTCCGTGCCGATCTTCGCGTAGCCGGCCCCACCCATGCGGATGATGTGAGGGACGGTGGCCAGGGTCTCTGCGTTGTTGATTACGGTGGGTCCGCCATAGAGTCCGACGACGGCAGGGAAGGGTGGACGGATGCGCGGGATGCCGCGCTTGCCCTCGAGCGATTCCATCAGCGCGGATTCTTCGCCGACCTCGTAGGCTCCTGCTCCGGTGTGGGAGACGGCTTCAAAATCGATGCCCGAGCCGAAGATATTCTTCCCGAGGAAGCCCTTGGCGTATGCATCTTCGATGGCCTTCTCCATGATCTTCAGGAGATAGCGGTACTCGCCGCGCAGGTAGATAAAACCCATCTTTGCCCCGACAGCGAGTCCTGCAATAATGACGCCCTCAATGACGGAGTGGGGGTCGTGCTCGAAAATAAGGCGGTCCTTACAGGTAGCCGGCTCGCTCTCGTCGCCATTGACGAGGATGTACTTGGGTTTCTCGGATTGCTTGGGGACGAAGGACCATTTCATGCCGGTCGGAAATCCTGCGCCGCCGCGTCCGCGCAGGTTGGATGCCTTCATCTCGGCGATAATTGCGTCCGGGCCCATCTCGATGGCCTTGCGCGCGGCCTTGTAGCCGTCGAGTTCAATGTATTTGTCGATATTGGTCGCACCCTTGCCGAAGCGGAAGGAAATTACGGGAACGACGTCGGGATGAGTGGTGAGATAGGCCATTATTTCCCCGCTTTCTCCCGATACTCGTCGAGTATTTTGTCCATGGACTCAGGCGTGAGGTTCTCGTGGAAGTCGTAGTTGATCTGTACGGCGGGTGCCCAGCTGCACGCTCCGATGCATTCGACTTCTTCGAGGGAGAAGACGCCGTCGGGGGTGGTCCCCTTGTGGCCGATGCCGAGGCGCTTCCTGCAGTGCTCGAAGAGCTCATTGCCCCCGCGCAGCATGCAGCAGATGTTGGTACAGACCTGCACGTTGAATTTGCCGATCGGCTTGGTGTGCAGCATGGAGTAGTAACTGAGCACGCTGATGACGTCGCTTTCCTGAACGCCGACACGGCGGGCGACTTCGGCAATGACGGCGTCAGAGAGGCAGCCGATCTCGTCCTGCGCGTAGAGCAGCATGGGGACGAGTGCGGAGCGACGCACCGGGTAAAGGGTCACCAGCTTGTCGAAGCGGGCGGCAAGCTCGGGTGAAAAGATCGTTGTCGTTTCTGTAGCCAACGCTTACTCCTCGTCAAAAACCTTCGCGGTAAAAGCTTCCGCTGCTACTTCCAGGTCCAGTTTGCCGCGGCGATCGCTCAGCGTGACCTGGCTGTCTTCAGCGATCCGGAACTCGCCCTGATCGAGCAGCCGCTCGACTCCGGGGTCATCTTCATATAGATTCCAGGTTCCGGCTCCGGTGGCCGAATCATACTCCAGCGCCAGAATTTTACCCTCACCGCGAAGCGTGAGGCAGCCCTCTTCGCCCGCATCGACCAGGGCATGCTCGCTTACGGACTTGCTCAGGTCGTGGGCAGCGACATAGGAGCGGATGAGCGCAGCAAACGAGATCCAAAGTTCGGCGTAAACCCTACTCGCCAGTGTTTCTGCCGCCATATTTGCCTCTTTCTTTGCGGCTTCTTTCTGCTGTTCCGGCAGCGGCGATGGCTGCCTCATTTACTTCGTCACGTAAACAACTTCAGACGGTCAGCGAAACCGCTCACCGGTCTATTTCACCCAGAACAATATCGATCGAACCAATCACCGCGACTACGTCAGCAATCAGACGCCCTTCGCACATGGCCTGTAGAGCCTGTAGCGTGGCAAAGCCCGGGTAGCGCATGTGCACTCGGTAGGGCTTTGCCGTGCCGTCG
>JAFAKX010000037.1 GCA_019234945.1 Silvibacterium sp. | reverse complement strand
GGGTTTCAGCCTCCTTCCTCTCCTTGTTTGCCTCACCTTTCTCGGCGGCAATCTTTCTGGACGCACCTACGGCCCATCGCACTGGTTTGCCACCTACCAGCATGGCTTTCTGCGCCGCGCGCTGATAGGCGAAGTCCTTTCCCGATTCGGCTTTCTCTCCTCGCACCTTGTCCTCGGGATCGAGCTTGCCACATTCACGATTGCCTGCCTGCTGACGGCCCTTGCCTTCCGCCGCATCCTCTTCGGCGATCTCGCTGAGCGTCGGCTCGCCGCCTTCCTGCTGGCCGCGCCTGCCTTTCTTCCGCACATGGCATTCATGGCCGGCGAACTCGACAATTTCCTGTACCTCGCGATACTTGTCGGCTCCTTCGCACTCATGCGGTTCGACAATCCGCTCGGGCTGGCCATCGCCACGGCGGCAACTATCATCGGGCTGATGATCCACGAAGGCTTTGCCCTCATGTTTTATCCGCTGATCCTGGCCCTCGCAGCGGACCTTATCCACCGCGGCCGGCTTCGCCTGCAATGGGTCTCCGTGCATTTCATCGTCATTCTGGCGGCCTTCCTCGCGATCATTTACTTCGGAAAGCTTCCGGGAGAACCCACTCAATGGATCGCCGCAGCCCAACAGCGTACCGACATGAGTGTGGACGGCACCGTCTTCCTCGTCCTCAAATTATCGTGGCGCGAGCAGCTGAACTTCGTCCGTCACCTCTACACGCCAAAGGTGGTCGGGTCCATCCTGCTCACGCTCGCGCTTTCGATTCCTTACGGTGTCGTTCTCTGGAGGCTGGTACGCACGGCCTGCATCTACCGCAGGTATTCAATCACCCACACCCGTCTGCTGCTATTCGTATTCGCGGCTCCGCTAACTCTGTCGCTGCTCGGACATGACGTCGTGCGGTGGCTTTCGGCCATGTGCATCAATGTGTCACTGTATCTGCTGCTTATCTATCAGACGACGACGCGCGTTGACAGCCCCGAGATGCCCAACCTGCATAAGGCGCTTACCGCGTGGACAGGTCTGCCCGTTTACGCCGCAACCCTGCTGTACATGCTGGCACTGGGGCCCTGGGGAATCGCCGGAAACCGGCTGCTCTCGAATATCGGCGGTCTACTCAGCCGCTAACCACGACGTGGAATGCTTGGGATCGCAGGATTCATTTGCCTAACCATCGGCTTAGCGCTAAAAACCTGTTATGCCGAAACGCAAGCCTCCGGCCACGGATGACCAGGCCACAAGGAGCAACCTCGCGATAGACAAGGATGCTTTCCTGCACAGCAAGCCGATCAGCCTGAGGATGCTGGGCGACTATCTTGACCTGTCGCCCGCCACCATCTCGCTGGTCCTGAATAACGCACCCGGCGTGCGGTCGATCCCGCAGGAGACCCGCGACCGGGTGCTCGCCGCTGCGAAGAAGTTTGACTATCGGCCAAGCTTCTATGCGCGCTCGCTACGCCGAAAGCAGAGCTTTTCCGTCGGCGTCCTCGTCCCTGAGCTGAGCGACGGCTACTCGGTCCTTATCATGGACGGCATCGAAGAAGTGCTGATGGAAGAGGGCTACTTTTACCTTGCCGCCAGCCATCGCCGCAAGGCCGACCTGATCGAGGAGTATCCGCGTCTTCTGATGGACCGTTCCGTCGAGGGCTTTATCGCTATCGATACCGCATTGCAGCACAGCCTGCCGATCCCCGTCGTCGCGGTGGCCGGCCACCGCCCGATCGCGGGAGTTACAAATATCGCGCTTGATCACCGGCGCGCGGCCGAGCTCGCCATGCGACATCTTTATCAGCTCGGGCACCGGCACATCGCCTTCATGCGCGGGCAGACCTTCAGCTCCGACGCCGACGACAGGTGGAAAAACCTGATGGCGATGAGCCGCGAGCTGGGGATTCAGGTCCATCCTGAGCTTGTCGTTCAGCTCGAGTTGAATCTGTCTTCGCCCGAGCTGGGCTACCCGGTGGCGCAGCACCTCCTGCAACAGAAGCGACCATTCACGGCGCTTGTCTCGTTCAATGACATCGCCGCCATTGGCGCCATTCGCGGCTTCCGCGATCACAACCTGCGCGTGCCTGAGGACATCTCTGTCGTCGGCTTCGATGATATCCAGGGCGCTGCCTACCACAATCCCAGCCTGACTACGATCCGGCAGCCCTTGCGCCAGATGGGAACGACTGCAGCCAGGATTCTGCTTCAGCGGATTCGGGCGCAGAAGGACGACCCCGGACACATCGCCATCGCGCCTGAGCTCATCATTCGCGAGTCGACTTTGCCGCCCAATCCGAAGCCAGTTCCTCGCCACGGGTGAAGTGTTCCCCATGCCCAGAAGAAAACCAGCCCGCCCGCAATCGCTGCTCGCTGCTCCGTTCTATGCCGGGTTCGTCATCGCCGGCATGGCTACAGTGCTTCTAGGTCCGGTGCTGCCCATTCTCGGCGCCCGCTGGACGCTGACCGACCTGCAGGCGGGCTCGCTGTTCGCCGTTCAGTTCACCGCATCGACAATCGGCGCTGTGCTGGCCTCGTACTTCTCGCGCGCGTGCCTTGTTTTTGGATACGCTTCGGTCGCTGCAGGACTTGCTGCTCTCGCGCTCGCCGATTACCAACTTGCTCTGCTCGCCTTCGCTCTCGTGGGAATAGGGCTGGGGTCAGCGACCACGGCGACGAACCTGCTCTTCGGCACCCAGCGTCCGAACATGCGCGGCCTCATGCTGACCCGTGTCAATCTCTTCTGGGGACTCGGCGCGGTATGTTGCCCGCCGTTTGTCGCGGCAACGATCGGCCCGGGCACGCTTCGATTCCTTCTGCTCGGGCTTTCGCTGGGCGCAACCGGCGTGTTTGCCGCGGTTGTCTCTTTGCTGTCGCGCGTGGGAACCGAGTTGGAGACGCGAAGCAGGCCAGATAAGGTTGGCCGCCTCGGCCCATCGGTCTTCGTTCTCTTCAGCGCACTGCTGTTTCTGTACGTCGGCGGTGAGACCTCGGTCTCCGGCTGGATTGCGACGTATACGAACCGCTTCGACCACCTCAGCCCGAGCAGGTCCGGCCTTTTCGTCTCCGCTTTCTGGATCTCGATTGTTTTCGGGCGTGCTCTGACTCCTGTTCTGGTCAGACGTACCTCTGAATTCGCGGTGCTGACCTCCGGAGTCATTGCGTCGCTATGCGGCATCGCCAGTCTTCTCTTTCCTCAGACGCCGCTGCTCACACTCGCTGCAGTGGCAGTAGCCGGAATGGGGTGCGCGCCGGTTTTTCCGCTCGCCGTAGCGCGACTGCTTGCGCGAATCGGACCCTCACGCCACGCCGGATGGGTCTTTGCCATTTGCGGTGCGGGCGCCGCCGTGCTGCCGTGGATGACTGGGCTCTATTCCGGTCATTCAGGTTCGCTTCGGGCAGCGTTCCTTGTGCCTCTCGCCGCCATGGGTGGCGTACTCATGCTGTCGTTCGCGGAGCGTTTTCTGCCCGTCGATCGTGCCGAATCAAGTGCCGTTTCGTCCTGAAGTAAACGGTTTTACTAACATATTGCGCCGATGCTACGATGTGGGCGTTGAAAGGAGCATCTCTGAACGTGATTGACCGTCGGCAGTTTCTCGGCAACTCTCTTGCACTGGCAGGAGGCGCAGCCTTGTCGCGCTACGCTCGCGCTCTCCCCGCCGCCGTTACAACCGGCACAAGCGCCTCGTCCATGCCGCCCATCGATGTCGCCGGCGCACGCTTCCCGGCGAATTTCCTGTGGGGATCGGCAACAGCGTCCTACCAGGTGGAAGGCGCATGGCAGGAAGACGGTAAAGGTCCGTCAATCTGGGACACCTTCTCTCACATTGTGGGTAAGGTCAAGGGAGGCGACACGGGCGACGTCGCCTGCGATTCGTATCATCGCTACAAGGAAGACATCGCGCTCATGAAGCAGCTCAATCTGAGGAGCGCGCGCTTTTCGATCGCGTGGACGCGCATTCAGCCCACCGGTACTGGCACCGTAAACCAGAAAGGCATCGACTTTTACAGCCGCTACGTAGACGCGCTGCTCGAGGCCGGCATCCGTCCGATGTGCACCGTTTTTCACTGGGATCTGCCGCAGGCGCTCGAAGACCAGGGCGGCTGGCCGAATCGCGACACCTACAAGTACTTCGCCGATTACGCCGGCATCGTGACGAAGGCCCTGGGCGACCGCGTGACCACGTGGGCCATCTTCAACGAGCCCTGGGTCTTTACTTATGTCGGGTATCGAACCGGCGTCCACGCGCCTGGGAAAAAGGACTGGAAGCTATTTCTCAAGGCAGCGCACACAGTGAACCTGGGTCAGGGCGAGGCTTTCCGCGCCATGAAGGCCGCTTCGCCGAAGGCCAAGCTCGGCAGCGCTTTCAGCATGTCACCCGGCGTTCCCGCGAGCGACAACGAAGCCGACCGCGCTGCTGCGGAACGCTATCACGCGATGAACAATGTCTTTTTTCTCTACACCGCCATCCACGGCGAATACCCTAAGGCATTCGCCGGCGAGCCGCCGTACGACGTCATGGGCGTGCGGCAGGGCGACAGCAAGATTATGCAGGCGCCGCTCGACTGGATCGGCATCAACTACTACAACCGGCATCTCGTCTCCAACGCGCCGAACGTTCCGTATGTTCAGTACAAGGACGCAATGCCAGCCGAAGGCCCCCTCACGTACAACGGTTGGGAAGTCTGGCCGTGGGGCCTCTACGATATCGTCACGCGCATATCCAAGGAGTACAACCGGCCGATCATCGAAATCACCGAGAACGGCTGTGCTTACTCCGATGGCCCTCTGCCGGAGGATCCCTCGAAGGCTCCCGACCCGCGGCGTACCGAGTACTACCGCGGACACCTCGCTGAACTTGCCCGCGCCATCAAGGACGGCGCAGATGTGCGCGGCTACCATGCCTGGAGTCTGCTCGATAACTATGAGTGGGCCGAAGGGTACAGTCAGCGCTTCGGTCTCGTTTATCTGGACTTCCGCGACCAGAAGCGCACCATCAAAGACTCAGGCTACTGGTACGGCAAGGTCGCCGCAGCGAACCATCTGAACGTCTAGCCGGAAAGCGGCGGCTCGTCAGATGGGCCGCCGCTGATTTCCTCGCGCTCTGCGATTTATACTTGCGGCACCCGAACCAGAGGAAATCCAGAGGAATGAAATTTTTCGGCAGGTATCGCGTTACGCTTCTTGCTTTTATCGCAGCAATCCTTGCGCTACAACTCGCCGCGCAAACGTCGTCACCCACTCCGCCAGCACAACCCGAGGCCGTTCTTCATCCCGCCGACCTCACCAAGATTTTGCCCGGTTCCGTCTTCTTCCGCGGACAGTCTGCGACCACTCAAGGCCGCAACTCCGGTGGTGTCCGCTACGCCGACGGATACTTCACCTTTGCCGCGCTCGTGGATAATTCCGGATACTCAACCGGTATTCAGGAGAAATATCAGGCCTACTTCATCACCGAGGTGCCGATCACAATCGGCGGTCACGCGCTCACGCCCGGGGCATACGGCACCGGAATCATCAAAAATGCGAGCGGGCCGCAGTTCGTCGTTCTCGACATCGGCGGCCACGACCTCTTCACGACAGGGGCGGTCAATGACGCAAAAATGCACCGCCCCACTCCGTTTCAGGTCATCCAAGGCGAGACACCTGGAAAGTACCGACTTTACTTCGGGCGCAACTACGTCGAATTCGAGCGCGCGAAGCAGGATTGAGATGCCTCAGCAATTGCGTGCAGGCAAAACGACGCCGCGGCACTCGCCGAACCCGATGCGGGCGTGGCCTTCGCGTTCGCAGTAGCCGCGAAAAATCACCTCGTCTCCGTCTTCCAGGAACTTGCGCGTCTCACCGTTTGGCAGTTCAACCGGCTCCGCTCCGCGTTTGGTGATCTCCAGCAGGCAGCCGAGCGAATCGCGCGACGCGCCCGAAACGGTCCCCGTTCCGAGCAGATCGCCGGGCTGCAGATTGCAACCGTTGCTCGCGTGATGAGTGAGCATTTGTGCCAGTGTCCAGTACAAATCGCGCAGATTGCCCTGGCTTAGGCGCATCGGCTCGGCCTTCTCGGCACGCATCTTCGCGGTGCTGAGCCAGACCTCGAGCTTGAGATCGATCCCGCCACGAAGCCGGTCTTCATCCGCACTGAGATATGGCAGCGGGTTGGGATCTCCTTCCGGCCGCGCGAATGCAGGCGCGCGAAAGGGCTCCAGCGCGTCCATGGTGACAACCCATGGTGAGATCGTTGTGCCGAAATTCTTCGCTAGAAACGGCCCGAGCGGCTGGTACTCCCAAGCCTGAATGTCGCGGGCCGACCAGTCATTCAGCAGACACATGCCAAAGATGTGCGATTCGGCTTCGGAGATCAGGATGGGAGCACCCCGAGCGTTTCCTCTGCCCACAAAAAAGCCCACTTCAAGCTCGTAGTCGAGCGCGCGAGTTGGTCCGAGCGACGGTGCAGTCGCATCCGGGGCCTTCGTCTGCCCGCACGGCCGACGGATCTCCACGCCGGCGATGACGATGGACGATGCGCGCCCGTGATAGCCGATGGGGACGTATTTGTAGTTCGGCAGCAACGGATTGTCGGGCCGAAACAGCCGCCCCACGTTGGTTGCGTGATAAATCGAGGCGTAGAAGTCCGTGTAATCCCCGACTCGCACCGGCAACAGCATTTTCACTCTGGTTTGCGGGACAAGCAGAGGTTCGACGCGACTCCGAGCCGACTGCTCTGAGAGGAATTCCATCAGTCGCGCTCGAAGCGCACGGCTCCCTTCCCTGCCGAGCGACATCAATGCGTTCAATGAATCCTGTTCGCAGCTGACAGTGATGTCCTCGTCCAGTCCTGTCAGCAGACCATCCTTGGCCGCTGCCTGCAGATCGAGAATCTGATCGCCAATCGCCACGCCGATGCGCGCAGACGCATTCGGGTGCCGAAAGACTCCGAACGGAAGATTACTCAGCGGAAACTCGGTTCGACCATCGTTTGCGCTTTCAACCGAGCTTCGTATCACAGCCATCCCAGCGCTTTCACTTCTTCGATTGGTTCCTCAAAGGAACACGATCCAAAATCGATGCCGAAATCGCGCCGCATCGCGCCGATCTGGATCGTCGTCAGCGCCTGCTTGTGCCAGCAGACATTGTCCTCATTGAACCGGAACTCTTTTGGCGACTCCTCTTCCAGGGTCGCGATGACCAGGCCTTCCTCTTTTCCGAGCCACGCCAGAGCCGCAGCCAGAAACACGTTCACAAATCCGTGCATCGTTGCCGAAGGGCTGTCAGCCTCATACGTCAGCGGGTAATTGTCGCGGATGGCATGATGCAATCCCGCCGTAGCTTTGAACGGCACCTGCGCGTCAGCGCACGCGATCAGGAATTGCGCCACCGTGGCCGAGTCGGGAATCGCGTCGGGGGTCAATCCGCCCATCCGGACCTTCGCTCGCGCGCCGGTTCGAGCGAGGACGGGCAGCATTTCGCCGGCTTTGGCCGGAGGAAACTCGATATAAGCGATAAGTCCCTCAGGCAATCTGGAGATCAGAGCCTCCGCCTCCTGAGGCGTAGCTGCCTTCATCTCGACCGCATCAATCAGAGTCGCCCCCTGCGTGAAGCCAGATATTCGGGTTACGCTGTCGGCTGGGTCATCGGAGCCGAGCACGCTCAAGAGCCATGTCTTCTCGCGCTCCTCGCAGCAGACTTCATTGAATACATCGGAGAATTCGCGCAGCCGCGCAGCCGGTACCACCAGCCCGCCGAGTGCCCAGCTGTTGTCTCCCGTAATGTAATCGGCATAGTTACGTACGACGGCCTTCATATCGAGAGCAGCGGGCGGGAAAAGCCCGGCGTAGTCGATCATTCCCGACATCAGCGCGCGAATCACACTCATGGCTAGGCCCTACGATCCCTGGAAATGCTTCTTCAGTCCCTGCCAGCATTCGTAGTATTCGTGCTGAAGAATTTTGGTCTCTAGCGCAAACTTCGTCGGGCGCACGACGAATTGCGTTTCAAACATAAAGGCCATCGTGTTGCCCAGATACTGCGGCTTCAGTTCCGCTGTGCTGGCGCGCTCCCACGTCTCGGCGTCTGGTCCGTGGCCGGACATGCAATTATGAAGGCTCGCTCCGCCGGGAACGAAGCCTTCGGCCTTGGCGTCATACTGACCGAAGATAAGCCCCATGAACTCGTTCATCATGTTGCGATGGAACCACGGGGGACGGAAGGTATTCTCGGCGACCATCCATCGAGGAGGGAAGATGACGAAGTCGCAATTTGCGGTGCCCGGATTTGTTGTCGGCGCGGTCAGCACCGTGTAGATCGAAGGATCGGGGTGGTCGAAGCTGACGGTGTTGATGCAGTTGAAGTTCTTCAGGTCGTACTTGTAGGGCGCGTAGTTGCCGTGCCATGCGACCACGTCGAGCGGCGAGTGATCGATCTCCGCTACCCACAGGCGCCCCAGAAACTTGCTAACGATGTGAAATGCGCCCTCGCGATCCTCAAACGCCGCGACTGGCGCGAGGAAGTCACGTGAGTTCGCGAGTCCGTTCGCACCGATTGGACCAAGTTCCGGCAGACGGAACGCGAGTCCGTAGTTCTCGCAGAGGTATCCCCGCGCCGCATTGCCTGCGAGCACCACGCGGAACTTCACACCGCGGGGAATGACGCAGATTTCGCCCGGAGCAACGCCGATGATCCCCAGTTCGGTGTGGAAGCGCAGCTCGCCTTCCTGTGGAACGATGAGCATCTCGCCATCCGCGTTGTAAAAGAAGCGATCCTCCATCGAAGCGTTCGCCGCATACACATGGATCGCCACGCCGGTCTGCAAAGCGGGATCGCCATTTCCTCCCATGGTGATCATGCCGTCGATGAAGTCCGTCCTGCCGTCCGGGATCGGCACCGGGTTCCAGCGTAGTTGGTTCGGCGGTGTCGGGACTTCGTTGAAGGGCGCGCTGCGCATGAGCTTTCCGGTTTCCGCAGTGGCCGGTTCGTATGGCTTGTGCGTCACCGACGGGCGAATGCGGTACGTCCAGGTGCGGCGATTCGCGGCGCGCGGGGCGGTAAACGGCGTTCCGCTGAACTGCTCGGTGTAAAGGCGGAGCGGCGCCTTCTGAGGAGCATTCTGCCCATGTGGCAACGCTCCCGGTACCGCTTCCGTCGCAAACTCATTCCCAAATCCAGACTGATACCGCAGATCTTCATGAGACATCGATAGCCTTAGTCCTCCGCGAGCAGACCCTTTACGTTATCTGTGAAGATCGGGGTTTGGCAAACGGCTCATTGCGTCTTTGAAACGCGAAAGAGACCCGGCAGAACTTCGCCCGCCTTGCCGAGAACAACCTCGCTGAACATCACCGCATTCAGGGGCCGCTCGGGACCGATATAGATGGTTCGCGCGCCGCTCCTGCGGGCCCATTCCACAAAGCCTGCAGCGGGATATACAGTCCCCGAGGAGCCGACCACGGCTAGCATGGTACACCGGTCAAGCTCGGCATAAATACGGTCCATCTCCAGCGGAATTTCACCGAACCACACGATGTGCGGCCGAATCCGCGCCCCACATTCGCAGCGCGGAATAGCGGCTGCGGTCTCGTAGATGCCATCGTCGACGAACTCCGGCCGCCCGCACTCGGCTTCGCAGCGCGAACGGAAGAGCTCGCCGTGCATGTGAAACAGGCGCTTCGATCCGGCGCGCTCGTGCAGCGGATCGACATTCTGCGTGCAGAGGAAAAGGCGCTCACCGACATTGCGCTCCAATTCAGCGAGAGCATAATGCGCGGGGTTCGGCTCGCAGTTCAGCGCATCGCGTCGGCGCATCGAGTAGAAGCGCCACACCTTCTCGGCATCTTCGATCCAGGCTTCCGGAGTCGCGACCTCCTCCACGCGATAGCCATTCCACAGGCCATTGCTGTCGCGAAAGGTGGGCAGGCCACTCTCCGCGCTCACGCCGGCGCCGGTCAGGACAAAGAGCCGGTCCCCCGAGCCGATTTCGATAGGGCTGGCCATGGTGCTACCTGTACCGAAACAACATCATAAAACCAAAATCCATGTGGCTCTGCTGGTGGCAGTGGAAAAGCGTAGCCCCCGAATTGGACGAGGTGAAATCAACTTCCGCGGTACTGTTCGACTTGACCACGACCACGTCCTTGCGCAGCCCCGATATCGGTTTGCCCTCGAGGCTCGTGACTTCAAAGGTGTGGCGATGCATGTGTATCGGATGATCATCGGCGCTCTTGTTCTGCATGACGAGCCGATACCGCTTGCCTTCATCCACGGAAATCGTGTCGGTCTTCGGATACGACTTGCCGTTGATCATCCAGTAGTCAAACTCGCCGTGGCCGCGGAATTTCGACGTGAACACCAGCGGAATCTTTACGTCAGGTTCAATCGACACCGCTTCCGGCCTCGCGAACGGACGATAATCCCACAGTGTCTCCGGAGGTTCGACCCACTTTGCCTCGCCCTGCTGCCCTGCGTACTCCACCACGATGCCCATGCCGGCCTTGCGAATCTCTTCCCGCGTTTCTCCCAGCACCCATACGCCCGGCTGGTTCATCTCAACCAGAAAATCCACGCGCTCCGCCGGAGCAAGCCGTACCGCCTTGATCCTCGACTGCACCGGGACGGGATTGCCGTCCATGGCCGCCACCGTCAGATCGTGCCCCGATAGCGTGATCCAGTGGGTCATGGTAGCGCTCGCGTTGAGCATGCGAAAGAGCACACGTTGGCCCTCGCGCACCCGGACGGGATCGGCATGGCCGAGCATGCGGTCGTTGATTGTCGAATAGTCATAGGAGACGTCCATCGACGAATCACTTGCCGCGCCCATGTAGCCGTTCCAGTCGTGCAAGGTAAGAAATATCTCCTGGTCGTATGCGCCTGGCTCGCTCCTGGGCTCGATGTAGAAGCATCCGAACTGGCCTGTGTAGCCACCCCGTTTCAGATCGTGACCCGCGAATGCGTGCGTGTGATACCAGCGGAGTCCCGATGGTCGCGGAGTGAAGCTGTAGCGCTGTTGCGCTCCGGGGGCGATCATCGGCGAGCCTTCTTCCATCGCGCCATCCTGATCGGAGGGAGTCCACAACCCATGCCAATGAACGATCTCCGGCACATCGCTGTGATTCGTCACGTCGATCGTGATGGGCTTGCCTTCCGGCCAGCGGATCAGCGGCCCCGGAACGCGGCTGTTGTATGCGATGGTGTGGACATTCTTTCCCGGAGCGATTTCGAGCTTCAGGGGCGCGATCTCGAGCGAGAGATCGGCCGGCTTGCTCTGTGCCCACATTCTTGCAGGCAGAGATGCACCCATCGCCGCCGCGCCGGCCTGCGCAAGAAATCGGCGTCGGCTCAGATTCAATTTGTGCTCTCCGAGCTTCCGGGGCGATGATGCGACCAGTCGAAACGCCTGCCCACGATTCCCTTGATGATCCAGTGGTCGGAAGCCGCAGTTACTCCTACACCCACGCCAAAATTGATCTCCCACTGGGGCGAAACATTTAGATCGATCGACGGAAAGAACTGCTGCTGCTGGTTGTGGAATGAGTAAATATCGTGCAGGCTTCCATAATCGGAATAGTATTCGAGGCCGCCGGAGATGTATCTGCTGAAGTCGTAGCTGCACTTCGCATCCGGAGCAAAACCAACGCCCTGAGAAACACTCGGCCCATGAAATGACCGCTCGAAGGCAGGATTGACAGCGAAATACCACCTGCCGATCTGCTTGTCGATGATCGGCCGGATCTCCCACGTCCAGGTGTCCTTTTGAAACTCAGGTCGTACATAACCAAATTCCATCGACAGACTCGCGCCTACAAGCCAGTGCCAGCTGTCCGGGGCCCGCACTCGCGGCCGGATATGGTCGCCCACCCACTGCCATCCCTGCCCGTTGCCATTGATGCTCGTGAAAACGTAGAAGCCTACCTCGGACCAGTTCGTTATGCCCTGAGTGATCTCGAGGGTCTCATGCTGGGCGTGGTTGGTCGGATAGACT
>JAFAKX010000130.1 GCA_019234945.1 Silvibacterium sp. | reverse complement strand
GCGCGGTGTAGTCTTCTGGATTGGCCGAGAAGACGAGCAGCACGTCTAGCGGCAGGCGCACAGGATAGCCTTTAATCTGCACGTCGCCTTCCTGCATGATATTAAAAAGTCCGACCTGAATTTTTCCGGCGAGGTCTGGCAGCTCGTTAATAGCAAAGATGCCGCGATTGGCGCGCGGGAGCAGGCCATAGTGCATGGTCAGCTCACTCGAGAGGTCTTCTCCGCCGCGGGCAGCCTTAATCGGGTCGAGGTCGCCGACGAGATCAGCGATGGTTACGTCGGGTGTCGCCAGCTTTTCTACATAACGCGCTTCCCGGGCGAGCCAGGCGATCGGCGTTGTTTCTTCCTGTATGGCGATCAGGTCGTGGCATCGTTTGCAGAGCGGATGGTATGGGTTATCGCGAATTTCGCAGCCAGCGACGTAGGGAGTGTGCTCGTCGAGCAGCGCGGTGAGCGAACGCAGGATGCGGCTCTTTGCCTGTCCGCGAAGGCCCAGCAGGATGAAGTTCTGCCTGGATAGGACAGCGTTGACGATCTGCGGAACTACTGTGTCCTCGTAGCCGATGATGCCGGGAAATATGGTTTCGCGCGTCCGGAGCCCCTCGATCAGGTTCTCACGGAGTTCGTCCTTGACGGAGCGCCGGGCGATGCGGGCTTCGGAAAAATCGCGGCTGGCACGGAGTTCACCAAGAGTTTGCGGCAGACGCCGATTGGTCATTTCTCCTCCAGATTCGGCGGTAGAACGCCGCAGTTCTTCTACAAGAGTAGACGAAGCTGGTACAAGAGTAGACGAAGCTGAGCATTCCCGCGACGCGCGACGGGCGCGTGGATGAGACTGCCGCTGGAATTACGCCTGTTTTGTTGAGCCTACATGACGTTGCCATTCCTCCCCGCTGGCCTCATCTTCTGCGCCTTCTTTCGCAGCTGGGGCAGGACGGTCTCGTAAAATTCGCGCAGGCGCTCTGTCCTTTCCGCGTCCGAGCGAATGGCGAGTAATTGCTGCTTGAATCCCAGGTCGGTTGGAAGCACTGAGGCGAGGTCGAAAGAAATGGGCCCGTCGAGACTGACGTGCATGGTCGCCACCTCGATGCCGGCCAGTTCGAGGGTTTCGAAGTGCAGAGCTGCACACTCTTCCCGCTGCTGGCGAGAAGCCATCGCACCGTCGTCCTCGAAAAAGTTTACTTCGGCCTCAAGAAACGATCGGGACTGCTCGAGGGACTCGATCTCGAAGCGGGTGTCGCCGCGGCAGAATATGTCGAGGCGTCCGTCTTCGTACTCGTGCAGCACGCGCAGGATGCGCGCTGTGCAGCCAACGACGGCCAGGCCGTCCTGCTGCGCCCGAACGACTCCAAACGAAGATTCATCCGCCAGGCAGAGGCCGATCATTTCCTTGTAGCGCTCCTCAAAAATGTGCAATGGGAGGGATGCGCCGGGAAAGAGTACGACGTCCAGCGGAAAGAGGGGAATCTTCATTCCGTGCATTATGCGCGTTTGGACAGGCTCAAGACTGTGGCCGGTGGCGACTGATTTTGATGAGCCAGCAAAGGCTTTCTGAACTGTCGAGCCCCCGGAATTTCAGCTGCGGAGCTCCAGATCGTCGAGCACGGCCTGCATTTCGCTGAGGGCGTGCTGGTTTCCCGTGCGCCGTGCCGAGGCGATGCCCTGAGTCAGCTGCGTCCTCGCTTCGTCAAAGCGCTCTGCCTTGGCAAGCGTCTGGGCCGCCATAAAATATCCCGCGGTGTAGTCGGGGTGTTCCTCGAGCAGGCGGGCAAACTCGGCCAGGGCGGTTTCGGTTTCTCCGCGGCCGGCGTATTCCATGGCCAGTCCATAACGGGCGAAGGCATCGGTGGGATTCTGCGCGAGGATTTCGTTAAGTATTGCTACCTTGTCCATGGAAGCATTTTCTCTCAAGACGAACGGGACGAAGGGTCGACTTCGTGCGATTCTTCCGCAGGAATGCACTGCGCCATTTCGTATTCGATGATTAAGGGATCGTTCGGATACGGTTCCGTTTTTCCCGTCATGGTGAAACCATTACGCTCGTAAAACTTCATGGCGGCATGATTGTGGCTGGTCACCATCAGGCGCAATGTGTGGACTCCGCGGGTCCGAGACCAAGATCTGATTGCGTCGATCAAAGCGGTTCCTACGCCGCTCCTGCGATACCCGGGCGCAACCCACATCGACACGATCTGAGCTATGCCGGGCTCATGCTCGCTGAGAAAGGCTCCAATGATTCCACAGGGTAGCTCGCCGTCCATGGCCAGAAAGCCGATCCCCCGCTCACCGCTCATATTGGCAGCACGCCTTAGCCACTCGGCATCGGAAAACCGGGATTCCTCAGCGTAGGTGCTTCCAAACGCGCCTGGCGAATCCTGCAGGGCCTGGAGTCTGGCCGTCTTGAATGCCCAGACATTTCGCTCACTGATTGGTTCGAGAGTTGCCATGAGAGGACAGATGCGCGACGTCTCACGATGATAGCGAACGCGGCAGTGCGTGGTGCCATTTGCGAAAATGCTCACGATTGCCGACACTGGAATATAGCCCGGTGGGCGTGCAATCGCACGGCTTTTCGAATGCCGGGAGGAAAAGAAAGAGAGCACACGTATGGAGTTTTCCGGCCATCCGCGTCTGGTGCGCGGCGCTGCCGAATCTGAGTCGGAGATGACCGAACTCGTTTTGCCGAACGACACGAATACGCTGGGCAACCTGCTTGGCGGCAGGCTGATGCACTTTATCGACCTGGTGGGCGCCATGGCGGCTTACCGCCATGGCCGCACTCATGTTGTCACCGCATCGATGGAACACATCGACTTCATCGCACCGGTTCATGTCGGCGACCTGCTTATTCTGAAGTCGCGGGTGAACCGCGCCTTCAATACATCGATGGAAGTCGGTGTGAAGGTTTGGGTAGAAAACACAATTGCGGGTACGCATCGCCACGTGGCGTCGGCGTATCTGACATTTGTCGCGGTCGATTCACAGGGGCGGCGCATCCCGGTTCCGGAACTGAGACCGGAAACGGACGACGAAAAGCGCCGCTATGAAGACGCCGGGCGGCGGCGCGACATGCGCCAGCTTGAGATCGAGCGCAAGCGCATGGCGAAACCGGCCGAACTGGCCAAAGCTTGAATTTCGGAGTTGATGAAATGGCTCATTCTCATGTTCCCCCTCATGCGCCGCAGGGCCCGACACCGCTGCCGGGCGTGCAAAACATCGTTGCTATCGGGTCGGGTAAGGGCGGGGTTGGCAAGACGACCATTGCCGTGAATCTGGCTATCGCGCTGGTGAAGCTGGGCTTTCGCGTCGGACTTCTCGATGCCGATGTCTACGGGCCGAATGTTCCGCTGATGTTCGGGACAAGCCAGCAACCGCGTGTGCTGGCCGGCAACCTGATTGAGCCGAACTCAGCGCATGGCGTGAAAATTATTTCCGTAGGGCTAATTTCGCCGGGCGACAAGCCAATGGTGATGCGAGGACCAATGCTGCACCAGATCATCCGGCAGTTTTTGCAGCAGGTGGCGTGGGGCGAGCTGGATTTTCTGCTTGTCGATCTGCCTCCGGGCACCGGAGACGTGGTGATCTCGCTGGTGCAGACGGTGCCGCTGACGGGCGCTGTGGTCGTCTCGACGCCTTCCGATGTGTCACTGCAGGATGCGCGTAAGGCTCTGGAGATGTTCCACCAGGTGAACGTGGAGGTGCTCGGGATTGTCGAGAACATGAGCTACTTCACATGTCCTCACTGCCATCACGAGATCGATATCTTTTCGAAGGGCGGCGCAGAAAGAACGGCGAAGCAGTTTGGAGTGCCGTTCCTGGGCTCGATCGAGCTTGATCCGGACATCCGTCACGGTGGGGACACTGGACTGCCGCTGGCATTGGCCGGTCCCGATTCGCCGAAGGCCGCGCAGTTCTTCGCTACGGCGCGCCAGGTAGCGGAGCGGGCGCAGGCACAGTCGGCGAAGACGGAAGATATTTTCGAAATCAGCTGAAGGTTTTTCGAAAAGAAACCTCGAGTCATCGTCTCAAGGCTCGCGGTGCCCCAATTCCTTGGTCATGCAGATGAAGTGGCAGGGCTGCGTGACCGATATCTGAGCGGGAAAGGGAGCCGTTCCGGTGATCCGGTATCCGAGCTTCTTATATATCGGCAGTAATTCGGTGCGCAGATTGACGACGGTGAGGTCCATGAAACGAGATCCCATTTCGCGGGCGAATTCTTCGGCGGCCGCTGTAAGTCGGCGGCCGAGTCCGCGCCGTTGCTGGCTGGGATCGACGGAAAGCAAGCCGAGGTATGCCCGATCGCCATCTCGCTCAATGTAAACACAGGCGATGAGGCGGCCCTCTTCTTCAAGGACGAGGAAATTGCCCTTGTTGAAGTAACCGCGAAGCTTCGAAACATCGAGACGGTCCTCGTTCTTGAAGAATCTCTCAAGATCGAAGGCGGTGTTGATGAGTTGCAGCAGCGGATGGAAATCGGTTTCCGTTGCCATGCGAATGTTCATGGTTCGAATTTACGTCAGCTCCTCGGTTAGTGCGCGTGTGGGTAGATTCCCGCAACTTTGACCTGAAGGCTGTAAACTTTGTCGCTCGCTGTGATGTAGAGGGTCTTGCCGTCGGGTCCGCCGAAGGTGAGGTTTCCGACGGGGTCAGAGAACTTAATGGTACCGAGGTGTTTGCCTTCGGGGGAGAAGATGAAGACTCCGCCGGGGCCCGCGCTGTAGATGTTGCCCTGCTGATCCACCTTCATGCCGTCGGGCGCGCCGTTGTGTCCGTGCGGGCCCGCGTCGAAGAAGCGCTTCGGGTCTTTCAACGATCCGTCAGGATTCACCGTGTAGCGCATCCAGAACATCTCCGGCTCGGAGTTGTTGACGTAGAGGTATTTCTCGTCGGGGGAAAGAGCGATGCCGTTCGGACGCGGGAGATCTTTGACGAGGAGTTGCAAGCTGGCGCGGTCGGGGGGCGAACCGGGCTTCTGATTCAGCGCGCCAGGGATTCGGTAAACCCCGGCGAAGGGCAGCTCTTTTGCGAGGTCTTGTTCGTTCTGGGTGCAGAGGCCGTAGGGCGGATCGGTAAAATAGAGCGATCCGTCCGACCGGTAGACGAGGTCGTTGGGGCTGTTGAGGCGCTTGCCCTGGTAGGTGTCGGCGAGCACCGTTACCTGCCCATGCGGATCGAGGCTCTCGAGTCTCCATACATCGCGCTGCGCGTGGCCGGCGACGGTGAGCCTGCCCTTTGAGTCAAGGGTCATGCCATTCGAACCAGGTTCCGGACCGCAGTAGGGAGTCGAACCTTTGTAGCCGCTGGGCTGCATGAAGATGCTGACGCCATCGCCCGGAGTCCACTCGCGGATGCTGTTGCTGGGTATCTCGGCAAAGAGCAGATGGCCGGTCGGCAGCCAGACGGGACCTTCGGTCCACTTGTAGCCATTGGCCAGTTCGACCAGCGTCGGCGAGGGCGGGAGCAGAGCGTCGAGCGCGGGATCGAGGCGGTCTATGGTGGGAACAATTGCGGCCGACGTGATTGCGGGTTGGTCGAACATGGCAGCGGCGGAGCTATTCCATTGTAGTGCGGCTGCCACTGCAGCCACGATCAGCAGAAGGAACAGAAATGCGGATTTACGCATCGATTTTTTCTCCGCTGATAAGCTACATCGTGCCTAGAGCGATACACCACGCTTCCAGGGGATGAAATCGTATTGCCCGAGACCCTCGGCTTTGGTCAGAGTCTTTCCGCTGGCGACGTCGAGGATTTTTTCCATTAGGGAGTCGGCGGTCTCTTCGAGGGTCCCTTCGCCCCGAATGATGGCTCCGGTGTCGAAATCGATGATGTCGGACATGCGTTCGGCAAGGCGGGTATTGGTCGAGACTTTGACGACCGGTGCAACGGGATTTCCAGTGGGCGTTCCGAGACCGGTTGTGAAGAGCACAAGGTTCGCGCCAGCTCCGACCTGCGCAGTGACGGCCTCAACATCGTTGCCGGGGGTGCAGAGAAGATTCAGTCCTTTGTCGGTTACGTATTCGGGGTAATCGAGCACGCCGCAGACCGGCGAGGTGCCGCTTTTGCGCGCGGCGCCGGCTGACTTCATCGCATCGGTGATGAGTCCGTCCTGAATATTGCCGGGTGATGGATTCATTTCGAATCCCGAATGGACTGCTTTGGCTCGCGCATTGTAGTCGCGCATCAACTGGATGAAGCGATCAGCATCGTCGGGATCAAGGCAGCGATCTATGAGGTTCTGCTCGGCTCCGCAGAGCTCAGGAAACTCCGAAAGTATGGAGCTGCCACCGAGCGCGGCCAGCATGTCGGAAACGCGACCGAGCGCGGGATTGGCCGATAAGCCTGAAAAGCCGTCGGAGCCGCCGCATTTGAGGCCTATCGTCAGTTTTGAAACGGGAGAAGGCCTGCGGAGCCGTTCATTTGCTTTGACCAGACCTTCAAACGTAGCCTCAATGGCCCTAGTCAGCAGATTCGATTCGAGCCCCGATTGCTGCTGATCGAAGACCAGGACCGGCTTGCTCACTGCCGGATCGCGTTTGCGCAACTCGTCCATGAGAATCGAAACCTGGGCATGTTGACACCCAAGGCTCATTACCGTCGCGCCAGCAACATTGGGATGGTGAATATATCCGGCAAGCAGGCCGCAGAGCGCCTGCGCATCCTGCCGAGTGCCGCCGCAGCCGCCTTCGTGGGTGAGGAAGCGGATGCCGTCTATGTTGGGGAAGACTCGGTCGCGGCTTGCGGGTCCGGGATGCTGATCTGAAGTGTGTGCGGGCGATCTGTTCGCATGCCGCTCGACCAATGTCCTGACGAACTGACTGTATTTCTTTGGGCGGGCGTAGCCGAGTTCTTCTTCAAAGGCCTCGCGCAGCGCCTCGACGTTGCGGTTTTCGCAGAAGACGAGCGGGATCACCAGCCAGTAATTACGAGTGCCGACCTGGCCGTCTTCACGATGGTAGCCGTCGAAGGTGCGGTCGGCCCAGCGCGAAATATCGGGAGGCGTCCAATGGAGCTGTGTGTCGCGGCGGGCAAAGTCGGTCGCGTCATGGGCGACGTTCCGCGTCGTAATGAGGCCGCCACGGGGGATTGCTTCGCGGACTCTTCCGACGACCACTCCGTACATGATGACGTGCGATCCGACGGGCAGATCTTCTGTGGCGAACTTATGTTTCGCGGGGATCGTGGCCAGAGGGAGGAAGGTTGCGCCAGAAAACGCGACGGGTTCTCCCGCATTCAGGGGCTCAAGAGCAACAAGGACGTTGTCGCGCGGATCGATTTGCAGAACTTTTGCAGCCATTGGATCTAAATTATTCTTTCACTTCCACAGGCTGGGTACTAGCCGAATCGCCGTCAGCTTTGTGGACCGTCTTTGAGCCCGCGCACCCATAGAGCGTTCACTTCGCGGCAGTCGTGCGTTTCGAGAATGGGCACGTTGGGGGGTGTCTTGATGTGGAAGAGGTCGGCACTCTCGACGTTCTGAAAGATGAACGCCGGACGCGCATCCTCGGTAAGTGCGGCGATTTCGATATCGCTCAGGCTGACGTTTTTTACGTGACGGAGATAAAAGCCTTGTGACGGCATGTTGCCGAACATGTTCGGCTCGGGATATTTCTCCTCATTTTCCGGAGGCGTGATCGCTGCCTGCTCCTTTGTGCCGCCGCCGCGATGCTGGATGTAGATGTGGTGAAGGTGGAGGTCCTGAATCTCATGGCCGGGGACGCCGCTGATGATGCAACCGAGGTGTGGTGCGGCGTTCGAGCAAACGATATTGCTGATGGTCACGCGCTGCAGGGCGCCGGTCTTTGTGGAATCTGTGGGACCGCGCAGGCGGCTGCCGAGGCGCAGGAAGATCGGCGCGGAGACGAGGTCTCGCATGGTGATGTTGGTGATGGCCATGTCTTCGAGCAGCGCACCATCTACGGATTCGAGCGCGAGGCCTTGGCAGCCGTCGAAGACGCAATTTGACACCGTGATGTTCTTGAAGCCACCGTTCGATTCTGTTCCAAACTTAATGCGTCCGGTATGCGGGACTTTGGCCGACGGATCGAACTTTTTCCAGGTGCCGTCGATCATGGTGCCGAGCTCGTATGCGCCGGTTACGTAGCAGTTGGTGATGATCAGGTTTTCCGTGGCTCTCGCATAACCGAGAGCGTAGCTGCTCTTGGGAACGATGGCGTCGTCCCAGGGCGAATTGATGGCGCAGTTGGCGATCTGCACATTGCGGCAGCAGTCGATGTCCATGCCGTCGCGATTGGTGTCGATGGTGAGGCCGTCGATTAGCAGATTGTCGACGCCGGTTGCAAGGATGCCGAACCATCCCCCTTGGAGAATCTGAAAGTTCCGCAGCTGTACATTGCGGCAATTCTTCAGGCTGATGGTTTTGTTGCCGACTCCGCTTGTGCGGCGCATCGCCGGGTTCTGGCTCTTCGGATCGTTGCTGCGGGTGAGGCCCTTACCCCAGATGCGGCCGGGGCCATAGATGGAGATATCGTGCAGGCCTTCGCCCCACATAAGGCTGTTGTGCCAGTGGTTGTGGCCGTAGTCCTGGTACGCCTCCCAGAGTTGCTCGGGCTCGGGGTCATCGTATCCGCCGGATTGCCCTTCGGGGAGCTGATCGGCGGCGATGATAACCGCGCCTTGCTCGAGGTAGAGTGCAACGTTGCTCTTGAGGTGAATCGAGTAGCATAGATACTCCCCCGGGGCGAAGCGGACCGTACCGCCCGCTGCAGCCGCGGCTTCGATAGCGCGATTGATGGCGGGAGTATCGATGTTAGAGCCATCGCCTTTTGCGCCGAAGGCCCGGACATCGAACACGCCCGAGCCGTGAGCCGAACTCGGCTCGCCCGCGGGAGTCTGCTGGGCTCCCACGACCGCGGGAAGCGCGAATGCTCCCGCTCCCGCGATCTTCAGGAATTTTCTGCGCGCTGCGTTGTTCACATGAGCTCCGATGTCAGCGTTTGTTGATTTGTAGCCGTGATAGTTACTTAACCCGCAGCAGGACCACGCCGTGAGGGGGCACCGTGACGGTGTAGGAGTCCTTCATGGTTCCGAGATCCCTGGCCTGCCAGATGTCGCGAACCTGGACGGATCCTTTGAAGCCGAGTTGCTTGAAATCAACGGGAATAGAAAGCGCGGTGGTGTGGCGGTTGAAGACGCCCACAGCCTTAGATCCGTCGGACAGCGGTTTTGCCCAAATCTCAAGCGGCCCCTCTGCGGTCACGCGATCGCCCTGCTTGCCGAGGGAGTCCCGGTCGATGGCGATGACTTCGCGGTTTGTGAGCAGGGCTACGGTTTCGGGCGACATGGTGGTCAGATCGTTACCGGCGAGAAGTGGAGCAGCAAGGATCGCCCACAGACTCATGTGCTGGCGGTACTCTTCCGGATTCATGCCGCCGTTGCCGACTTCGAGCATGTCCGGATCATTCCAGTGCCCGGGGCCGGCGAAGCGGGCAAGTCCGGCCTGGCTGAATCCGATCTCAGCCATGCGGTCGTATTTATCGGTGATGTCGCCGGTCGTGTGCCAGAGGTTGCCGCCGACGTCAGTCCCCCATCTCCAGACGGCGTCGTTGCCATACTGGCAGAGGCTGTAGACGATGGGGCGGCCAGTCTTCCGCAGGGCGTCGCGCATCTTGATGTAGGCGTCGACCATCATCTTGTGTGCGGCCTCGGGGGTGGGGGCGGCCTTGAGCTGCGTGCGGAGTCCGCAGAGGTCGTACTTGAGGTAGTCGATGCCCCATGCGGCGTATGTGGTGGCGTCCTGTTCCTCGTGACCAAGGCTGCCTTCGTAGCCAGCGCAGGTCTTGGCCCCGGGGGAGGAGTAGATCCCGAGTTTGAGACCCTTGCTGTGAACGTAGTCGGCGAGCGCCTTCATGTCGGGGAACTTGCTGTTGGTCTGGATGTTGCCCTGGGCATCGCGCTCGCCTTCCCAGGTGTCGTCGATGTTGACGTAGATGTAACCGGCATCACGCATGCCGCTCGAGACCATGGCGTCGGCCTGGGTGCGGACGATCTTGTCGTCGATGGTCCGGTGGAAGTGGTTCCAGCTATTCCAGCCCATGGGCGGCGTCGCCGCAAGGGTCTGGGAGAAGACCTGAGTCGCCCAGATGGGTACGAGGCAAACGGCGAGCATTGTGAGCAGCGCTGACTTCCACCAATTACGAAACGTCATAACTTCCTTTCCCTCCAAGATCTGGTGACGATTGAAAGGCAAGATTAGGAGAGAAGGGCTAACTTTGTCCAAAAGATAGGGTGCGCGGATGGGGGAAAGGCGCTCACAATGTTGTTCGCACACTAAGCGTCCGGTTCCGGACGGTTCAACGCAAAGACGTTTAAGCGGGGCGTGGGCCCGCTTGACAGAGAAGGCCCGGCGGCATGGGTGCCCGGGCCTTTTTTCTTCCTCAGCTATCGGGTTCATGCGTCGTCTGATCTTTGGTCCCGGATTTTCGGGACTGGGAAGGATCTCCTACCTTATCTTGCGGTTTTCAGGTAAGTATTAGATTCAGGGTCTTTAAGCTCGGGGTCGCGGTTTATCTGATTGATCCACAGGCGGTTAGATCGGAGTCATAGAAACCAAAGGTTCGGCTAGGGGAAGGCAGGGATAGGGGAAACGGGAGTCGTCAAAAGGGACCCCTCCACATGGAGAGTTGATTTCTTCGAGCGTTCCGTGCTAACTAATGTTTTAGTTGCTCGTCCAACAGTGCAGGGACGATGAGACGGGGTCAGATGCCTCCAAAGAAATCCATTACGTTGACGGAAGCTGAGCTGCGGTTGATGAAGATTCTGTGGCGCCGCGGCGAGTCAGCCGTGGGCGACCTGGTGGCAGCGATGCCAGACGGCGAGACGCTGGCGTACAACTCTGTCCTGACGACGATTCGGATTCTCGAGCAGAAGGGATATGTGACGCACCGGCAGGAGGGTCGGGCGTTTATCTACAGCCCGTGTGTCGAGGAACATGAAGCGAGCCGGACCGAGATCCGTCATATCATGCAGCGGTTCTTTGGGGATTCGCGGGAGCGGCTCCTGCTGTCCGTCTTGCGCGATGAGGAAGTGACCCCCGAGGAGTTGGAGCGGCTGAAAGAAGCGATTGCGGCTGCGGAGCGGCGAACAGCTGAGGTTCAAGAGCAATGACCCCGGATCTCATGCAGTCGATCGAGAGGGTGGCCCAGGTGGCCGCGTCGGCGTTTGTGTCCAGCCTGTGGCAGGGTGTTCTGCTGGCCGCGGCGGTCGCCCTTTGCCTGCGGCTCATGCCCCGGATGATGGCAGCCGTCCGCTTTGCAGTTTGGAGCGCCGTGTTTGTGGTGATCCTGCTGTTGCCGTTTGCGCAGATGGGCGGATCGCACGGCGTAACGAGTGCGGGGTCCGGAGCGACGTTTCAGGTTGACGTGCGCTGGAGCTATCTAATTCTCGCGGCGTGGGCGGCTTTGTCGCTGGTGCGCGGAGCGAAGCTGGCGGCAAGCGCATGGCGGCTGGGCCAGTTATGGCGGAGGTCGACACCGGTTCCAACGATCCTGCCTCCGGTGAAGGCCTCGTCGTTGTTTGGGTCCGGCTTCGGATCCAGGCGAATCGAGATCTGCACGTCTACCGAGATCGACAGGCCAAGTGTGATTGGCTTTTTTGCGCCGCGGATTCTCATTCCCGAATGGCTCTTTGAGAAGCTGACTCCGGCTGAACTCGAGCAGATTGTGATGCATGAGTTCGGGCACATCAGCCGAGCGGATGACTGGATCAATCTGTTCCAGAAGATTGGTCTGGTGCTGTTTCCGCTGAATCCGGCGTTGATGTGGATCGACCGGCGGCTGTGCTTTGAGCGCGAGCTGGCGTGCGATGACGGGGTGCTGGAGCGCACGCAGGCTCCGGGCGTCTATGCGACGTGCCTCGTGAGTCTGGCGGAGCGGTCGAAGAACCGGCGCGCTGCAACTCTATCTCTGGGCGCGTGGGAGCGGCAATCGGAGCTTGGTCTGCGAGTCGAAAGTATTCTGCGCGGTGGGAACCGGATGAGCTCGCGGCGTGCGAAAGTGGCTGCCGGAGCAATTGGTGTCGCGCTGCTGGGGGTGGCGGCCGGGCTGTCAAGGCTGCCGCACTTTATCTCATTCAGCGAGGGCACGACGCCGGGTGCGGTGGCGGAGCGGCCGATCCTGATGCCGCCAAGTGTGGCGGTTCCGGACTCCCCACCACAGCATCGTCCGGCGATGTATCGGTCCGGTGGAACTGCACATGAAACGCTGCTGAAAGCAACGATGCCTGCGGCCGTTCAGCCGACGCATACCCCCCGCCACAAGAAAGCCGCTGCGGGCCATATCCCGTCGGCTGCTTTGAAGTCGATTCCCGCTAATTCCATTCCCGCTGTGGAGCGGATGAAACAAGCTCCTGCCGGAACACAACGCTGGGTTGTGCTGACCTCGTTCAGCATCAGCTCGGCGGGAGTGCCGGCAGATGCATCTGTCCGTCCCGCGATCTCTGTCCACCCTGGCATGATGCTCACGGTGGATGGAGAGCATGCGATTGCCGCTGTGCCAACCGGAGACGGCTGGCTCATCATTCAACTCTAACCAAAGCAACAACGAAAGAGGATTTGCTATGGCTGCATCAACTAATAAATTAAGCGGCAAGGCGGCGCGGGGCGCCGGAATTGCCGGTACGGCGGCTGCCCTGGTTCTCGGAGCCGCGTTCTTTGTACATCACAGCGGAGTGCATGCCTCGGACGGGTATGGAACTCCGATCGATGACAACAGCGTTTCAGCGCTGACTGCGCTGGACAATGCCGTGGAGACAGTTGCGGCGCGGGTGACGCCGGCGGTCGTGAACGTGGCGGTGACGGCGCGTGCAACGGACCAGCAGATTTCATCCGACGATGAGGATTCCGGTCAGGGCGGCGGCCAGATGCAGCAGATTCCTCCTCAGTTCCGGCAGTTCTTTGGTCCTGGCGGGCCGTTTGGCGGATTCGGCCAGGGGCCGCGGCAGCCGCAGATTGAGCACGGGATCGGCAGCGGCGTAATCATCTCACCCGACGGCTACATCGTGACGAACAATCACGTGGTCGATGGGGCGACGCAGATTCGCGTAACGATGAACGACCGCCGCACGTTCAATGCGAAGGTGATCGGCACGGACAAGCTGACCGACCTGGCGGTGATTAAGATCGACGGCCACGGACTGCCGAATATTCCGTGGGGTGACTCCAGCAAGCTGCGCCCAGGCCAGACGGTGCTCGCTTTCGGTAGCCCGTTCGGATACTTCCAGTTTTCGGTGACGCGCGGCATTATCAGCGCGCTTGACCGGCCGAATCCCTATGCGGACGATCCGCGCAAGCCGGGCGGGTTTATCCAGACGGATGCGGCGATCAATCCGGGCAATTCAGGCGGCCCGCTGGTGGACGCGCACGGCGAGCTGGTCGGCATCAATACGTTCATCATCAGCGGCAGCGGCTCGTTTGCGGGCGCCGGATTTGCCATTCCGTCGCAGATTGCGCACAACGTGACGGAGTCACTGATGAAGACGGGCTCGGTGCATCACGGGTATCTGGGCATCAGCATGAACGATGTGACGCCGGACAACGCGAACTTTTTCCATCTGCAGGATACGACGGGCGCGATCGTCTCGCAGGTAACTCCGGATTCTCCCGCGAGCCGGGCGGGGCTGAAGGCGGGCGACGTGATTGACTCGCTGAACGGCAAGAAGATCCCGAACGGCAGCGCGCTGCAGGTTGTGGTGAGCACGGTGGCTCAGGGTACGACGATCTCGCTCGGGATCATTCGCGACGGCAAGCCGCAGACCGTGGACGTGAAGGTCGGCGAGTTCCAGGGTGGAAAGCAGATAGCCAGCGCGGATGACAACAACTCCGCAGCGGGCAAGAGCGGAAAGCTGGGTTTGGCAGTCCAGGACCTGAATGAGGATGCGCGGCAGCAGATGCATATTCCGTCGCGTGTAAACGGCGCCGTGATTGCGAATGTGCGGCCCGGCAGCCCGGCAGATGATGCGGGGCTGGCTCCGGGAGATGTGATTCTCGAAGTGAACCGGAAGCCTGTGTCGAGTGCGGAGCAGTTCGTGAGCGATGTGCATGTGAACTCGGGAAAAGATGTGCTGCTGCTCGTGTGGTCACGTGGTAACGCGACATATCGCGTGCTGCATACCGATGATGGAACCCAGAACGGAATGTAGTTGTTGTAAACAGAACGTAACCTGCACAAGGCCCGCCTTTAACGGCGGGTTTTGTGTTTTTGTGACGTATGTGTCTGGGTTGCGCTCGCAATGCTTGGATATAATCCACTCATTCCGTAAAGAAAGCATAAAGAGCTGGAAAACAGGTACCAACCGATGGCGCAGACCCTTCCTATCTTTTCGAATGCAGTCGTCGATCCGGCGATCGAGTGCGCCAGCACACTGCCGTCGAGCTACTACGTCGATCGCGGGCTGCTGGAAGTGGAGAAGCACAAGATCTTCTGGCGGACCTGGCAGATTGCAGGAAGGTCAGAGCAGGTTCGTAACAGCGGCGATTACATTACCGCGGATCTGCTGGGCGAGCCACTGCTGGTGGTGCGCGGCAGCGATGGCGTGCTGCGCGGCTTCTACAACGTGTGCCGGCATCGGGCGGGTCCAGCGGCGCAGGGCTGCGGGTCGCGCAAGGTGTTCCGCTGCGGGTATCACGGATGGACCTATGGGCTGGATGGGCGTCTGCTGAATGCTCCGGAGATGGAAGGCGTGGCTCATTTCTGTGCCGAGGAGCTGCGGCTGCGGCCAGTGCAGGTGGGTGAGTGGGAGGGTCAGGTGTTTGTGAATCTCGACCCGGGCTCGCCGCCGCTGATTGAGTCGCTTCGGGAGTTGCCGGAGCAGGCGGCCAAGTATCGGTTCGGCGAGATGCAGCTTCGCGGGCGGCGCGAGTATCACATGCAGTGCAACTGGAAGGTGTATATCGACAACTATCTCGAGGGATATCACCTTCCGAGTGTGCATCCGTCGCTGAATAGAGAGCTCGATTACGGCAGTTATGTGACGACGCTCTTTGAAAAGCATTCGCTACAGTCGAGTCCAATACGCGGGCCGCAGAATGAGTCGACGGTCGACCGGCGCTACAAGCACTCGGCGGGCGATCTGAGCGCGGAGTACTTCTGGATTTTTCCGAACTGGATGATGAACTGTTATCCAGACAACGTGTCGCTGAATATTGTTCTGCCGACCGGGCCGGAAACCTGCGTGGCGATCTTCGAGTGGTATTTTCTGCCGGAGCAGGGCATGGCAATCGAAGAGACGATGCGCTTCAGTGACGAGATCCAGGTGGAAGATGGGCATATCTGCGAGGTGGTGCACCGGAATCTGAAGTCGCAGTCGTATGACACGGGACGCTACAGCGCGAAGCAGGAAAAGGGTGTGCATCATTTTCATCTTTTGTATTCTGAAGCGATTCATTCTGACGAATAGTTCGTTGCAGAGGCGCGGCAACTAAAACGTTTTACTGGCGTGTTCAGTGAGTGTTAACTTCGCATTCTGACGTGAAGCGATCGTAAGACTGATCCCAACCCCTTACCCCACGAAGAGGACTGTATTCCCCCACGGATCACATCGGGCCGGTCGCCAGTTTGCTTGATTTCGCTCGCGGTCTGCTCTTTGCTGCTGTGCGCCGCTTTTCTGTTTTCAGGGGAAGGGTGGGCGCAGGAGAGCGCGGGTGCGCTGCAGGGAACCTTAGAGAACGCGGCCGGTGCGCCGTTGGCGGGAGCGGTTGTACATCTGAATGGAGCGACTGGAGAGGTCAAGGCGACGACGGATGGTGAGGGTAAATTCCACGTCGGCGGACTGACAGCAGGGCAGTATCAGTTGACGGTCGATGCGAACGGGCGCGCAATGAAATTTGCGCACCCTGTGGATGTAAGCGGCGGAGAACAGTCGGTTTCCCTGACCGTAACAGAGCAGGGGCTTGCGCTCAGCATGGGTCCGCCGGAGCAGGCGAGCAGCGAAAAATTGACGAGCCAGAAGGTAAATGAGCTTCCGTTGAACAAGCGCGACTTCAGCCAGCTGCTGCTGATGGCCGCGGGCACGATGACGGACGCGAACGGCGCAACCAATTTTACGCAGCAGTTTGCGATCAACGGGCAGCGCGGCGTCGAGGCAGTGTTCGCGATGGACGGGGCGGACACGAGCGATCCGGAGATGGGCGGCTCGACATTTTCGAACTTCGATGTGGACGCAGTGCAGGAGATCCAGTCGAGCTCGGGCTGGATGCCCGCACAGATCGGGCAAGGCGCCGCGGGATTCACGAACGTTGTCACGCGGTCGGGGAGCAGCGGGTTTCATGGATCGTTCTTCGAGTTTTTGCGCAACTCGGCGCTGGATGCGCGGAACTATTTCGATCACGCAACGCCTGAAACGCCCGGTCGTATTCCTCCATTCCAGCGCAACGAGTTTGGGTTTACGAATGGCGGACCGGTTGTGCTGCCGCACATCTACGACGGCCGCGGCAAGACGTTCTACTTCGGGCAGTACCAGGGATTCCGGCAGGTCCTGGGGACGACGCAGGTATTTCCAGTGCCGACGGAACTGGAGCGCAAGGGCTATGACGCGACGGCGTATCCGGGCGATGTGTTGATTGTGCCGGTGGATCCAAGCATAGCGGCGATCCTGGCGCGGTATCCGCTGCCAAATCTGCCAACGGGATCGTATGGCGTGCATACGTATGCAGCATCATCGAAAGTGGATACGGATGCTGATCAGTTTTCAATCCGGCTGGATCACAAGCTTTCATCGAAGAATGAGTTCTTCGGGCGGTTCAACTTTAATAATCTGACGGGTCCGACGACGAATCCCGACCAGACGGCGATCGATCCTTCTTTTGGTGTGACGTATATCGACCGGCAACGGAATGTAGCGTTCACATTCACGCGGACGCAGTCGCCGAACTTCTCGATGCGGACCGAATTCAGCATTACGCGGAGCACGCCGGGGTTTCCGACGCCGAACCGGACGGATCCGGCGGTGAAGTTCAACGATGCGCTGTTCGAGGGCTTCAACACGGCAGGCGGCTCGGTGATGAGCGCCTTCGGGAATCTGTTTCAGCTGCAGCAGGGCTTTGGCATCAACAAGGGGAGCCACACCATTGCGGCCGGCGGAGAGGTGCGGCTGAACCGCGACACGACATACTTCGGCACGAGCCCGAACGGAGAATACGACTTCGGTGGCGGGACGTCGTATGCGCTGACGAATATTCCGTCGCAGAGCGGCATGCACGATGTTCATGTCGGCGATCCGCTGCCGGATACGCTGTCGGGTTTTCTTTCGGGCAGTCCGTTTGTGTACACGGTGGCGGTGGCTCCGCCGTATTTCTCGAATGGCGAGCACATCGGGCCGGCGGCAATCAATCGCAACATGGGCGCGGTCTATGCGCAGGACACCTGGAAGATCTCGGACCGATGGGTGCTCGACTACGGGCTGCGCTGGGAGATCTACACTCCGATCTCGGAGCGGGCGAGGCGGACTTCGAGCTTTCTGAATTATGGTCCGGATCAGCAATTCGCGATCAATCCTCAGCCAGGATATAAGACGAATCTCGATGGATTCATGCCGCGGGTGCAGCTGACCTGGCGAGTGACAGACAAGCTGCGGGTTCATGCGGGCGGCGGGCTCGTGGTGATTCCGCCGAATATCTGGCAGGACAATTTTCTTACCGGGTCGACGCCGTTTGTAGCGTATCCGAGGCTAACGGCGGCGAAGGGCGCGCCGATTCAGTACGGCTTCCAGATTACGCCGTCGCAGCTGCCGGGAGTGTACACACCCGATGGAATGAATATTTTTCCGAGCCACGATACAAAGGATGTTCCGGCGAACACCGTGATGGATGTAGACCGGTATCAGAAGGATGTGGCGGCCCTGACGCCGGGCGGAGTGATAAGTCCGCTGAACCTCAGCGCGATTGCACCGACGTTCGGCAATGCGTGGCTGGATGTGTGGACGGCGGGCGTAGAGCGCGAGATCGGCAAGCTTACGGCGGATGTGAACTATGTAGGGACAGCGGCCGCTCATCTGCCCCGCATCAGTTTTCCGAATGCATATCCGGGGGCGACCCCGGAGTTTGCGCCTCATACGAAGTTCGACAGCTCAGGGAATGTGATCGGTGGGTTCGGCGTGGAGAACGTGATTACGGGCACGGCTCACTCGACGTATCACGCGCTGCAGACCTCGCTGACGGGGAATTTTCCCCACGGCGGGCCGGGAGTGCAGGCGAGCTATACGTGGAGCAAGTCGCTGGACGATACGAGTCTGGTGATTGGAGGCACGGGAAATACAGGAGCGCAGGCTCTGCCGTTTCCGCAGGATCCGTACAATACGCATCCGGAGAAGGGGCCGTCGAACTTCGATGTGGCGCATGCGTTTACGATCAGCGCGGCGCAGGACCTGCACGTCGACAGCGTTAGCTTTCTTGAGGGCGTGAGCAGGAAGATTACGGCGGGCTGGGAGATGCTGGTGATTTCGACGATTACCAGCGGGTCGCCGTTCACGGTGTATTCGGGCGTGCAGCAGACGGGCGCTGGATCGAACGGTGTGGACCGGCCGGATCAGATCGGGCAACCGGACCTGTCGACCGCGCGACAGAGGCGGGAGGATTATTTCGGGCGTGGGCCTGATAATGCTTCGTTCTTCGATATTCCAGTGAATATTCCGGGGGGGACCGGGCCGAACAGCGGGCGCTTTGGCGCGCTTGGGCGGAACACGTTTCGCGGGCCAGCTTATTACGACTACGATTTTTCCTTCATCAAGGACACGCCATTCGGACAGCGAAAGAGCGGGATCGAATTGTTCGATGTGCAGTTCCGCGCGGAGTTCTTCAATCTGTTCAACATTGTGAACATGGGGCTGCCGGCGAACACGATCAAGGGTTCGGGGTTCGGGCTGATCAGCAAGACAGCGGGGAACTCGCGGCAGATTCAGTTTTCTTTGAAGCTGATTTATTGATGCTTAGAAGTATGTCTGGACGATGTCGATGACGCGGTAGTCTGCGTCCAGGATCGGCAGCCATCGCCACTTGTCGAAGGTGAGGCAGGGGTGGGAGATGTCGAAGGCGATCATGTCGCCGATGCGGATGTCGTCGCCCGGGGAGATTTGAAGGAAGGCGTGCTGGTCCATCATGCGGGTGAGGGTCCAGCGTGCGGGCGTGGGGACCGGAGCAGCTGCGCCGGGCCGGAAGTGTAAAGCGGGGATTGGCAGGCCGGAGTCGAAGGCGGCGTCGCGCTTGCCCAGTGTGACGATGGCCTTTTCGTTTTCAGGGATGGACTGCACGTAGGCCCAGACTTGCAGGGCGGGCACGAGTCCGGAGTGCATGCGCTGCGCGATGGGATTGTGGGCGAGGATTCGCTCCTGCGCGCGGCGGTAGGAGCCGACATCGTGCGTGAGATAGCAGCCGGGGCGGAGGATGATTTCGACTTTGTCTCCGAGGGCCGCGTCGGAGAATACCTCAGCGACAACGTCGTACCAGGCGGAGCCTGCTCCGGTGAGGATGGCGGGCTGGCGGTCGAAGCGGCCCTGTTGAAGCAGATCACGGGTAACAGAGACGGCACGATGGAGAAGGTTGCGGATCTGTGCTTCGTCGTCAAGGACGCCTTCAAAGACTTCAACTCCGGCGAGTGAGAGCGTGTGGCGGGAGCGGTCGAGAGCGGTCAGAACGGAGTCAAGCTGGGCGGCGTTGCGGACGCCGGTGCGGCCGCCGTCGGGACCGAGTTCGAGGAGAACCTGCAGGTGCTTCCCGGAAGTGCGGAAGTAGCTTGCAAGCTGATCGATCTGATCGGCGGAATCGACAAGACAGAAGTAGTCGAAGGCGGGGTCGTCGAGCAGGGAGGCGATGCCGGCCATGTTCTGACGACCAACGAGCTGGTTTGCCATGAGGACGCGGCGGACGCCGTGGTGGTAGGCGACGTGAGTCTGTTGGGCGGTGGCGAGGGTGATGCCCCAGGCTCCGGCTTCAAGCTGCATTTCAAAAAGTCGCGGGGCCATGGTGGTCTTGCCGTGCGGCGCGAGCTTCATACTGTAGGCGTCGACGAATTGCCGCATCCAGCGCAGATTGTGGTCGAGTTTGCCCTGATAGAGGACGGCGACGGGGAGGCTGAGGTCTTCGTGGAGAAGGTTCCAGCCGAGCGCGGCGATTTCCTCGGGCGTGGCGGGGTGCTCGAGTGGGCCGAGTCCTTTGTGGAGTGGGGAGATTTTGGGGTCGGGTGTGCTGGTGGTTGGCAAGGAGCCTCCGAAGGTTAAGGATAGCGCCTAGGGGGAATGCGTATGTCGGGTTCCGTTATCTTGGACTCTGTATGTCTGAGTGCGACTTTCTAATTCGGGGGGCGCGGGTGATCGATGGCGGCGGCGGTGAGCCGCGACTGGCGGACGTGGCCGTGGCCGGTGATCGCATCGTTGCGGTTGGAGCGAATCTTGATTGCGCAGGCTCTGAGGTCGTCGATGCGAGCGGACTGGTCCTCGCGCCGGGGTTCATCGATGTGCACACGCATGACGACACGAATGTGATCCGCACGCCGGAGATGCTGCCCAAGCTGTCGCAGGGAGTGACGACGGTGATTGTGGGCAACTGCGGTATCAGTGCGGCGCCGGTGCGGCTTAGGGGCGAGCTGCCCGACCCGATGAATCTGCTCGGCAATGCGGAGGTGTTCCGGTATCCGACATTCGCGTCGTATGTGGATGCGGTCGAGGCGGCGCGCCCTGCGGTGAATGTTGCGGCGCTGGTGGGGCACACGGCGCTTCGCAATAACCAGATGGACCGGCTGGATCG
>JAFAKX010000088.1 GCA_019234945.1 Silvibacterium sp. | reverse complement strand
ATGAACAGGAAGTTCCAGCGGTCGGCGCGGCGCTTCTCGATATCGGCCATCGTGCGGTCCGCCGTGACCTTGCCGTAGTTGCGGCCGGTCGCGCCAAAGCATTTGTCGAACTTCTGCAGCAGGTCGACGATCTTGAAATGCTTCGGTGACTTCGTCGGATCGTAGTTCCTCAACAGCGCGAGCGTTACGCCCACGATCGACAGGAACTTGCCGCGCGCGGCGTCATTAATCTTGGCCACGTCCTTGGCCAGACGGTCGGCATTCAGGAACGCCGTCACCGGGACCGCTTCCTTGGTCTCCTTGTCGATCATCAGCGCCATGCCGATGCCGCAGTTCGGATGGCACCCGCACGACAGCTGGCCCCACTCATGATTCGGCCCATGTACCAGGTCGGCCCAATCGGAGAAGGTGCTCATAAAGCTGATCGGGAACCAGTCGCGCACCGGCTCGCCCAGACCCATCTGGTCCTTGATGTCGTGCGCCATGTGGCTCAGCGTGTAGCGCTGCGCCTCGCGACGTTCGTCGCTGACGGCCTCGTCGCGGCCCGTGAACGACACTGGCTGGAAGCTGAGGAAGTTGATCTTCTTGGGATTGTCGAGCGCGAACTGGATGATGCGCCCCACCTGCTCGTTGTTGATGCCGTTCACGATGGTGGTCACCGGAACGATGTCTACGCCCGCCTCGTGCAGGTTATGGATCGCCTGCAGCTTCACATCGAACAGGTTGCCGACCTTGCGGTGCGAGTTGGCCGCGTTGCCGATGCCGTCAAACTGCAAGTACGCATAGCGCAGGCCCGCCTCGGCAGCCGCGCGGCAAAGCTCCTTCGACTTCGCAAACTCGATGCCGTTGGTTGCCGCCTGCACCGAGTTGTATCCAACCTTGCGGGCGTAAGCCACAGCGTCAAGGAAGTATGGTGAAAGCGTCGGCTCGCCACCCGAGAACTGCACCGACATCTGGCGGCGCGGTTTGATGGTGATGGCGTTGTCCAGCATCTGCTTGATTTCTTCCCACGTCAGCTCATGGACGAAGCCCACCTGGTTTGCGTCCATGAAGCACGGATCGCACATCATGTTGCAGCGGTTGGTGAGATCAATGGTGAGCACGGACCCACGTCCGTGCGTAACGGTTGACGTCCCGTGGTTGTGCAGCTTCTCGTCGTTGTGCGCCTTGATGTCGCGGCCCGGGAAAACCTCTTCGAGATGCTTCATGAACGCCGGATCGATCGACATCACGTCTTCGAAGTGCCCGTGCTTGGGGCAGTCCTTCACCATCAGGATCTTGCCGTCGCGCTCGATGATCTGCGCCTTGATCTCGCCCACCTTCTCATTCAGCAGGATCTCGTGAGGCAGCTTGCCGTCGATAATCTGCTGGCGGATCTCAGGCACGCACTTCGGGCAGAGCGAATCGGTCGTCCGCGGCCAGCCTAGAGGAGGCTTCTCCTTTTGATACGACTTGAGCAGTGGCTTGTCCGACCACTTGGGAGTAAACGAAGGGTTCGGACGGATGCTATTCAGCTTCTCGAAAATGCTCCATGCGCCCTGAGCCGCATACGTGAGTGTCCTCTCGGCATACTTCACGGCTTTTGACATCAATCAGTCTCCTATCTCTGTGGCTGGCTTCCGCTTTCCGGCGGTCTCAAAAATCTTTGGTCCTTAAGCCAGCGGCTGGGGGTTGCCAGACTGCCGGCGCATCTCCATGGGCCCCGACTCCAGCCCGGAAGACTTTACCAGTCATTAGGATAGGACGCGCGCGCAACGCACCTGAAACGTTCGTAATCGAATGGCGAAAATCAGCCATTGGACGGGCAATCCGCCCCGCGAACGGAAGCGGTTAATCGGCGCGGTCCAGCTCGTGGCGATGAAACAACCTCTCCTTTACATCCGGCCAGAACTCCGTGACGAGGTGCCCTCCTGCGAGTCCCGCCAGCGACAAGCCGAATGTCTTTGCTGCTACTCCAACATTTGCGCTCGGACCCGGATAGTAGGTCATAGTCAGGACCGATGCCAATGCATGCCCCACTGTGGCCGAATAGTTGAAGCCCTCGGAACCATCATGCAGTCGGGTCACAAGCACTCGCTCGGCCGCGTACGCCGAATGCTGCCGAGTCAGACCCGTGACCTCGTTCGATGCTCCCGGTGCAGGGACTGGAGTTTCCCAGGACGCGCCTGGGAGTGCGGCGGCGAGGGCCGCAGCCACGAAGGCGGCGGTCACGCACGTCGATTCCGCGGGTCAAGGCTTGACGATCCCACCCCCCACTGCGGTGGGAACCTTCATCACCTTCGACGTCCCAGGCGCTGTTAACGGCACCTTTCCCGCCAGTATCAACAACGGTGGTGCCATCACAGGCAGCTATGGCGACAATATCGGCTCAGGATCCCACGGTTTCATCCGCGCCGCCAACGGCTCTTTTGTCACCTTCGATGTCCAGGGCGCGGTCTTCGGCACCTTCCCGTCTGCCGTCAGTAACAATGGTGACACCGTCGGCTCCTATCAGGACAATATCGGCTCGGGGTTCCACGGTTTCATCCGCACCGCCAAAGGCTCTTTTGTCACCTTCGATGCCCCGGGCGGTGGCTTCATCTTCGGCTCCAGCTTCATCAATGCGAGAGGTGAGGTTGCGGGGTCTTACTTTGACGTGAACTTTGTCCAACACAGCTTCCTGCGAACGGCAAACGGCGAGTTGACTCCAATCGACCCCCCGGCCGGCGTCAACGGCAGCTTTCCCTCTGCCATCACCCCCAATGGCGTGATTTTAGGAGTCTACTTCGACGCAAGCTTCGCCAGTATCGGCTTCCGGCGAGACAGCTCTGGCAACTTCACGGAAGTGACTGGCCCTGGTGGCCTGACTGGGCAGGACGACCCGTACAGTTTGTCTTTCGGCGCGGCTTTAAGCATCAACCCTGGAGGCGAGATTGCGGGCACCTACTTTGAGCCGGTCGCTGGGGGCAACTACCGCGTTTTCCTGCTGTCGAAAGACGGCCAGTACACAACATTCGATGCAGCGAATTATCCGCCTTGTTGTATCTTCTCGTCCCCTACCGGCATCAACCCGGCCGGGACGGTTACAGGACTCCTCAACGACGGCTTCAATGTCTATCGGGGTTTTTTACGGACTTCGGACGGCAATGTGAGCGTACTCGACGCCCCTGGCGCCGGTACAGGTAACTTTCAGGGTACCGTGACGATCGGCATCACTCCAGGGGGGCTTGTCGCAGGCGCTTACGTCGGTCCGAACGACGGAAGCTTCCTCGGTCCTCACCAGAGCCACGGCTTCCTCTTTCAGCCGCAATAGGGTCATTACGCCATCGCTCGAAGGCAAGTCTGAGGGTAAATGGAAATCACGGCAGTGTTCGGGCTGGGTGGCCTGCATACGATTTGAAAACCTTAGGGATTCCATGTCTCGCAGAATCGAGCCCGCCACATAACGTGGGAATCGCACTCAAGCCGTTCACGGTGGACAGTCTTCATGCGGAGGCGACGGCCTGTTCCCCCGATGACCTTTCCAATTACGGGATAGTAATTTCCGATCTTACCGGCTAGTGAATATTCCGGTCAGCGCCTACTGTGTGTGCGAAGGAGAGAGAAGCAATGAAGAACCTTCTGAACACGCTGGCAGTCGCCGGTGCGCTTTGCGCGCCAGCCATAGCCCAATCTACGCAGGCTCCGGAGGGGCTGAAAGAATATGTGCCCGTACTGCCGTCTGTACGAGCAAAGTTTTTCGATGTCGATCCGAAGCTGGGATATGCGGTGAAGGATGTTGGGGGCGGGGTGTACGTGGTCTCCGACAATGGGTGGCAATCTGCATTTCTGGTGACGGGCGACGGTGTGATTGTCTTCGATGCGCCGGCAACATTCGGCAAGAGCATTCCGTCGGCGGTCGCCAGGGTGACCGATCAACCGATCAAGATACTGATCTACTCACACATCCACAAAGATCACATTGGCGGCTCGGCGGCGTTCAAAAATATCAAGGGGCTCAGGATCGTAGCACTGAACGGCGTCGCCGACTTTTTAAAGGAGCAGAACGATCCGGACCGCCTCCTGCCCAACGAGACCTTTGAATCTCAAAAGACGATCAGGCTTGGCGGCAAAACGGTCGAGTTGACCAGACACTTCTACCATTCCAACGAAGGCGATTTGTTCATCTATGTTCCGGAAGCCAGGTTCCTGATGGCGGTTGACTGTGTTACGGGCGGCTACGCTCCGTTTGAGGGCTTCGATATCACCACCAATTTTCGTGAGTACCTGAAGGTGTTCGACCAGCTGCTCGCGTACGACTTCAACACCTTTGTGGGCGGGCATCTTACGCAGACCGGCACCAGGCAGGATGTGGAGATCACGAAAGAGTTCACCATGGATGTGTACAGCACGGTGAAACGCATCCACAACAACATGGACCAGCAGGCTGTTATCGCGGAAGCCGTAAAGATAATCGGACCAGACAACGAGTTTCTGCTCTTCAAAGTGGTTCTGGACAAGGTGACGCAAGAAGCGATGGCCGAGCTTCGGCCTCGCTGGATCAATCGCCTGGCGGGTGTGGATGTTTTCCTCGAGAGCCAGGTGCAAACGGCGCTGATCTACGTTCGGTGGGACGATAAGGGTTCGTAATTGCGAAGGAGCCGGGGTCAGGGCGGGAAATCTTGTGTTGGAATAAATGCTCCGCGAACGGGTTACTTCTCCAAAGGCCGAGGTTGAAGGGTCATGACCCTGCATTCCCCGGACGATCCCATGGCAGGAGTACTCCATCCAGATGAGCACCAATCTCCATCCGTTTAGGATGCGCCCACTTAGTACATTTGAACGTCTCCTTTGGCTTCACGATCAGGCTGAGCCAACTCACTTTTCCGTCTCGGGACTCATCGAAGGTGCTACGACCGTGGAAGAGTGGAAGATGGCTCTGACCTTGCTACAACGACGCCATCCCCTGTTGCGAGTGTCGATACAAACGGATCGAAACGGTGTCCCGTTTTTTCAGGAAGAAGTGAGGGCTCCCGTCCCTCTGCGGGTTGTCGAGTGGAATTCGGAAGAGCAACTGGAGCAAGAGGTGGCAAGGGAGATAGCGACTCCTTTTTACGCCACGACAAAAGCCCCGTTGCTTCGTGCAACCGTCTTGCACGAGAAGAAGCGGTCCATCGTCATTCTTGCTGCTCACCACTCGATCGCGGACGGGATTTCACTGGCGTACGCCATCCGTGATTTGGTGCGTGCTCTGGCCGGCGAGACGCTCGAACCACTGCCCTTTCCACCGTCGCACGAAGAACTGCTTGGACTCGCGGAGGACCCGGCAGAAAGCGCAACATCGCGAGCAAAAAGATCGATCAACCCGGAATTTTTTAGACTCGTTCCCAAGGTTGCATCGTTACTGCTGAGCAGGAAATTGACGGCGGATCTGAGAGAGCGCGCGCAACTGGAAGGCACCTCCGTTCACGGCGCGCTCCTGGCGGCCATTGTGTTTGCAGCGGGAGAGCTGGGCGTGGGCGGCGATCGTGCTCAGTTGAACCTGGCTTCTCCGATCAGCACGAGAAAAGCGCTGAACCAGGGTGACATTTGCACCATGCTGACGGATATCGGATTCCAGGAAGTGAGCATTCCTGAGTCGGGTGATTTCTGGGAACTGGCCCGGAACATAAAAAATGACCTTGCACCGCAGGCGTCTCTCGGGCGCATTACAGGTGCGCGTGTGGAGTTCCGGCGGATGTTTGCGGATGCTCGTGATGGAGAAACTATCGTTCAGATGGTGCGGGGGCATTTTCATCCCGACTTTACTCTGTCGAATCTGGGCGATCCGGGGCTGGAAACGCAGGTGGGCAGGTTGCGATTGGCAGCGCTGTGGGGACCGTCCATACTGATGGGGTGCCGCGAGGACCAGCAGTTTCTTGGTGCCGCGACCGCCAATGGGAGACTCTCACTCCTGTATTCCAGTTACAAGCCGATTCCTCGTTTGCTGGAAACCGTGCAGAGCACTCTGGCGGAGCATGTTCCCGCCTCA